>JAFQOI010000006.1 GCA_017403285.1 bacterium | reverse complement strand
AATCAGGATTCTTACTTAGTAATTCTTTTTGATGTTTTTTTATTTCTTCTGTATACGCTGTTCCAATTGAAGATAACTGATTTTTTGCAGTTGAATATAATGCGTTTATAAATTTTGCTTTTGCACTTTCATTTTTAAATGTTATATTACCTTCTTCACTAATTTCAAAATTACCATTTAAATTTCCAATATCCGCAATTGTAAGAACAAGATTATTAGATAATTTAACTTCATTACCATTTATAGTAATTGTTGCCTGATTATTATTCATTTTTTCTTGGGCTTCTTTTAATTTTTGTTGCAATGCTTCAATCTGTGAAGTTGCATCAGAGTTTTTGGAAACACTTTCTACAAGTTGTTGTCCATTTTTTTCAATTATTTTATTTAGTATTTCTGGAGATGTCATATTAACATCAGTAGCTAAAATTTCTGCAAAAATCTTATTAGTTGTTTCTCTCATTCCAGGTATTTTTCCAATTTCAACTTGTAAATTATTCATTTGATTATTGAAATGTTTATATTGTCTTGAAATATTACTTGTACCAAATACCATACTTGTTAAGAATGATACTAAAAATGTTTCTACTTCGCTTTCAAATGATACATTTTCTTTAAAAATTTCGCTGTAACTTTTTTCATTTAAATAAGTTAAACTTTGCCACAATGGTGTAACTAAGTCTGTTGCAATTTCTTCTATACCTTCACCTAGACCATTTGTTAACATCTTTTTAGTAATTTGTGTCATCAAACTATCACTAAGATTTGTAGCATTTATAATTTTGTTTGGAATATATTCTAATACATTATCCATCCAACCTTCTCCAAAACCATCTATACCAGAAAATGCTTTTTCTATTAACAATTCTGTTGCAGCTGATAGTGTTGCATATTGTAATGTTTGATTATAATTACCACCATTTGTTAGTGATTCTTCTGCTGCACCACCAAATGCTGATGTAAACAATAAACCACTACTTAATACCTGCCCAACACCTGGAACCATACTTGATAACACTGGAAGCGCCATATTACCGATTTGATTTGCAGTCATTCCTAAAATGTTATTTTGTTTTACAAAAGAATGTGCCTCCATATCATTATACCAATCTTTTGATCTTATATGTTTGTCAGTAAAATCTCCCACTTTATCAACAACAACTTCTCTCATTGTTTCAAATTGTTCATTTGCATTTCTAACTATTACATCATCTAGGGCGTTGAATGTTTCAAAATTTCCACAATTTCTTACACCTTCTTTAAACGAAGCAAGATATATATTTGAAGAAGCAGAAGATTCTAAACTCCATTCATCCATTTTATATTTTTTAAACGAAGTGTTCATAAAATAATTTATTTGTTCTTGTTGAATATCAGCCGGTATATCTTCATATCTACTATATGTTTTACCCTTGAACGAGTAGTTTCCTGTGTTCGGATCATAATATGTTGTTTTAAATGACTCTACTGCACTTGCATAAGTTTTTGGATCATCTAAATATTCTTTTAATTGTGCATCGTATAGTTCTTTATCATTAATAAATTCATTCCAATATTTTTCTTGTAATTCGTTATACTCTTTCTTTATACCAAAATATTCTTTATTAATACCTGATAAATTCGCATCACTATGAACAGCCATATTTATTGCATCGCCTATGTTTTCAACGGATTTAGCAAGACCTGCAATTCCTTCAATTGAAGCAACCCCTAAGGTAGATGCTATAACTTTATTTTGATGCATTTGATAAGCACCTGCGAGTCCATATTTTTCTATATCTTCTTCAGAAACGCCCTCTACACTAAAATCATACATTGAATTGCCGTTTGAATCCATTTTGCTTATTCCATTAACCAATTCAGAAAAAGATTTTTCTATGTTTTCGTTATATAATTTTGCATTGATTTTGAACATCTTTACCCTTCCTTTCATAAAAAAAGTCCTGCCCAGAGGGCAAGACTTATATACACAAAAAAACAGACACAGCAAAGCTACGCCCAATCTCTATGACAATCTT
>JAFQOI010000100.1 GCA_017403285.1 bacterium | reverse complement strand
GTATTAAATTGAGAACAACATCAAAAAAACCTCGATTTTTCGGGGTTTTTTCGTTCTTTGTAAGGGAAATGAAAGGGAATTTGCTAGGGATTTTTTCTAAAAGTCCCATTTTTATTTTAATCAAACACTTTCTCGATAACACCGACTGTTTCTGAAGGGAATAGGTGAGAATAAGTGTCTAAAGTTTCTTTGACAGAGGCATGTCTCAAATGTTTACTTACCATTAAAGGAGATAATCCCATGTTAATCATTCTAGAAGCACAACTATGTCTTAGTCCATGTGGAGTAATTGTTGGAACACCACTAATTTCGATATGTTTATTTAATCGTTTTACAATTGTTTTTCTTATTGTTCTTCTCCATGCAAAGAAAATATAGTCTTCATCTGTAGCACAACAATCTTCTTTAAACTTTAATAGTTTATCTACTAGGTGTCTTGGGATTGAAACTGGAGCAATGCTGGATCTGTTTTTAGGTGCACTAACTTCTCCATCATTATCAACTGAACGTCTAATGAAAAGAGTATTGTTATCAGAGTTTAAATCTTTCCATTTTAACCCAAGTGCTTCACCAATTCTCAAAGCTGCCTTATAGTGAACTTCAAAATATAATCTCCAATAATCATTATTTTCAAAAGAATTATAGAATCTATCCCATTCTTCATTGGTCCAAAATTTAAGTTTAGCAACTTCATCATCTTCTCGTACATCATTTTTGGCAGATACTGGTTTTAGTAGGTTACATAACTTTCTAGCTAGCTCATAAGTGATATATTCTCTTTCACTTGCAAAGTTCATAAATTCTTTTAAAAATCTAAACACATCATTTATTCTTGGAGATTTTAAATCCGATGAAAGAACTCTACTTTTAAAATCTTCTATGTTGCGCACTGTAAATGTGTCATCTAGAGTTTTATGAAGAGGAACATGATTAGTGAAATATTGTTTTAATGCATTTCTTTTGTTCTTTGCTGTTTGCTTGGCAAAGTGTAAGAAGATTTCACGTTCAAACAATTCATATAATTCTTCAAGTGTAATATTATCTCCACTATGAATATGTAATTTTCTTTTTCTAATATCTTTTTCAATTTCAGATTGTTCTATTGCTTGAACAAACTTTTTACCTCTTTCTTTGGTCCATTCTTTATTATAAATGCTCATGGTCTTATATGATCCATCTGGCATTTTGTAATCATAACATATAAAATATTTTTTTCTCGCTTTATTATAACAAACACTCATTGATTTTTCCTCCTTTTATTTGATATAATAGGAGAGCAATATAAAAGATTGTTTTATATTGTCTCTATTGTTGAGCCTACTTCTTAACTTTGGTCGGTGGAGAAGTGGGTTCTTTTTTTTACGCGCATTTTTTTAAAATTATGCACGTTATTTTTTTTAAATAATGGTTCCTTCTGCAATCTTTTTTGCGATTATCCAAGGTACAACAATTAAAACCAGAGATATGAGAATTGAAATTCCGTGATTCCAATTTAATTTTACAATCATCGAATATCCTATAAATATACTTGCACCAAAATAAATCAACAATAGGATAAATCCAAATAAAAATTTTAAATCT
>JAFQOI010000005.1 GCA_017403285.1 bacterium | reverse complement strand
TAAACCTGAAACCGATTTAGCACGCAAAGCAGGATTAGAAACAAATCGAGGGATTATTGTTGATGAGTATTTAAAAACTTCAAACGAGTTTATTTATGCTGCGGGTGATAATATTGAAGCGAAAGATTTTGTAAGCGGACAAAACACTCTTTTACCTCTTGCGGGGCCTGCTAATCGTCAAGGTCGAATTGTTGCAGATAATATTTGTGGATTTAATTCGACTTATAAAAACACCCAAGGTACAAGTGTCGTAAAGATTTTTGACTTAACTGTTGCAAGTAGCGGAAATAACGAGAAGCAGTTAAAACAAAAAGAAATTCCTTACTGGAAAATTTACGTTTACGGTCGCTCTCATGCCGGATATTACCCTAATTCAGATATGATTTTGTATAAATTATTATTCTCTAATGACGGTAAAATCTTAGGTATTCAAGGAATTGGCGAAAGCGGAGTTGAAAAAAGAGTCGATGTAATTGCAACAATTATGCGAAATAATGGAACTGTGCAAGATATGATTGACGCTGAATTGTGCTATGCTCCGCCGTATTCTAGTGCAAAAGACCCTGTAAATATTTTAGGAATGAGTGCTGATAATATATTAAAAGGGCTTGTTAAGCCTGCTTATTTTGAAGATTTGAAAGGTGCGGTTGTTATTGATGTTCGACCTAATATGATTTATAAAATGGGTACAATTGATGGTGCTATAAATATTCCTATCGCTGAAATTAGAGAAAGGCTTGATGAAATTCCTAGAGATAAAAAAGTGATTTTATCTTGTAATACAGGCTATACAAGCTATTGTGCGTCAAGAATATTAGCTCAAAAAGGGTTCAATAATGTTTATTCTTTTTTGGGCGGATACGAATTGTATAAAGAATTGGTAAAAGAAAGTGCTAAATTAAATCACGCCTAAGAATTATTCAGCAAAATAACGATAAATGCAAGAAGGTAACATACATCACTCAAAAGTAAGAGAAAGTAAAGTGGGAAAGGGCAAACGAACCAAAATGCCTTTTAAATATCTTTTAAAAGGCATTTAAAATCTGTTTAAAACTCGTTTAAAAAGTGTTTAAATTAATGCAAGTGTTCTATTATTTTTTCTGAAACGCTTTTGCTAGTGACATTGTCTTTTGTGCTAAATCTTATTAAAGGCAATGAATATTTTTCAAAAATAACATTTTTAAGCTTGTCTCGCATAGCTTGCCTTGAATCAGCTTTGTGATAAGTTGCGCCATCAACTTCGATAGCTAAAACAGGGGTTTTATTCAGCTTGTTATAAATTAAGAAATCAACATGGCTCCATTCATTTTGTGCAAACTTAACTTCTTTTTTATCAAGAATACTAAAATCTTTTATTATCCTGTTTAAAGGAATATGAATAGCAACACCATATTCATTTTGATATTTATTAGTCAAAACTTCTGATAAGACATTATAGAATAAATTTTCACTATCATATTGAGAAATTCTTTTACATTTTTTTAGGAATAATTTTCTTTGTTCAGCATAACATTCATATAGATAATCAAATACAGAGAATAATTTGCTTTCTTTTATTTCGCAATTATTATATTCAATATATTTTACTAGGTCTAAAATATTAGAATCTTTCTGTGTCTCATTACCATTAACGACTACAATCAACTGTTCTATTGCTCTTGATACAGCAACATTTAATCGATTAGGGTTATCCGTAAAATCTTTAATTTCGTTATCAACAGTTGAGAGAATTATAACTTTATTTTCTTGTCCTTGAAATTTATCTACTGTATCAGCTTTCACGCCAGTTCCCTTAAATTGATTTTGTAGAGCATTAGTTTGATTTCGGTATGGCGTTACTATACCCAATGAATCATCGGTTATACATAGGTTTTCATTAGGAATTATTTCTTCTTTAATAACATCTATTTGTCTTTGATTCAGGTTATTAATTGCCAAATTGCCTGCTATCGTTTTATATACCATTAAAGGTTTTCTATCTGATTTATTGTCGCTTAGAATGATTAATTCATTGTTATAAAATTTCTTATTACAAAATTCTATAATCATTGGGTGACATCTATAATGTTCTCTTAAAAGTGTTTTTGGTGCTTGTGAAAAGATTTTAGAAATAGAAGATAATAAACAATTATTCTTGTAGTGATAGTGTTCTGCTAGCTTATAGTTCTTAAAAATATTGTCAGAAATTTTAGCATTTTTAGAATCTACAACATTTGGTAATTGTTTTAAATCGCCAACAATTACTGCTTTTTTAGCACAAGATAAAGCTATTGCTCCAGTACATAAATCAACTTGCGATGCTTCATCAACAATAACATAATCGTACATTACTGATGTTGATAGGCAATTTCTCAGCGAGTAGGTTGTACTTAATATTATTGGATAATCTTCAATAAAGTCATCTGCTTTTGTTTGCAAATCACCTAATGTCCAAATATTTCTAGAGCTCTTTGAATATTTTTCAGCAAGTTTTGCTTTAAAAATTTTAGCACTCAATTCGGAATATTCAGACATTTTCTTTTTAAAATTATAACTATCCAACTCTTTTGAAATGCTTTTTAAAGATTTACTTAGCTCGCTTATTTGAATTTCATAAAATTTTTGTTGAGAAATTGCTATTAAATAATCTTTCGAATATTTATTTAACAGTTCTTGAGCAATCGTTCTATTAAACTTTTTTATCCTTAAAAATTCAATGATTCTTTTAATTATTTCAATAATTGGGTTCTGTTTACTTAATTCTTCAGCCTCGGATTCAAATATCAAACTTAATTCCAAAGCTTTTTCCCAAGATTTTATTTTGCTAATTTCTTCAGGAATTTCTTGAATATCAAATTCTTCCACGTATTTTTGATAATGTGTTTGCTCTATTTCTAATGCAGAAATTTTTTGCTTCAATGCCGATAATTCATTTTGCAAAGATAACATATTTTTTAGCGATTGATATCGTGATCTTATTTCCTTATAAGTGTATTCAATTTCCTCTTTTTCTAATTCCCATTTCTTTATATCTGGCAAAGGTAATTGCGAATCAATAAATTCTTGTTTATTCTGATTATTTCCTAGATAAGCAGCAATAAAATCAACATCATATTTTTTAAGCTTATCAATAATGTTTTTTGTTGCTGAATTATTACTAGACACTACTGCAACTGTTTCATCGTGCATTATTGCATTGGCAATAATATTCAATATCGTTTGAGTTTTTCCTGTTCCCGGAGGTCCTTCAATTATTGAAAGCTTGTTTTTAATCGCATTTTCTGTTGCTTTATTTTGACTGATATTAAATCCAAAAGGATAAATAGTTGTATCTTCTAGTTTATCATTTTTTGATTTTATTATTCGAAAGAAAGCTCCAAAAGTGTCTTTTTTCTTTGGTTCTTCAAGAGGAAGTTTTTGAATTAAATAATTATACAAAATAGAATCTTTTGAGACTTCTTTAATTTTTTGATAGTTGTTTGCAAGAATGTTTATAGATTCGCCTTTTTCATTATGTATAATTAAACCAATTTCATTCGCCAAATCTCTAAAATATTGAAATTTATTATTTATCTCTAGTTGTTCTTTATCAATTTTGACAATTTTTATGTCTCGGCACTTATATGGAAATCTTTTTCCGTCTTTAAATGTTATGTAGTAAAAATTACGAGTATACTCGCATCTTATAACATCATTTGTTCTATCAACACCTTTAACGAAAATTTTTTTATCTTCCATTGTATATTTAGAATAGCACAAACCAAATAAAGAAACGTTAACTCCTGTTTTAAAGGTGTTTAAAAGTTTTTAATTGTTGGAAAAGCAGAGGGATTTCTTCAAAAAGGCAACATAACATTCTAAAGCTGCTATTTTACAAATCTTGTCTTCAAGTTAATTTATTATCCTATTTAATGATTTTTTTAACTGATGGAAACAAACGCATTGCCGCAAGTTGTTTCTTGTACTTTTTAGATAAAAATAATATGCTTTATAAAAATAATTTTCCAATAATAGATTCCAGTGCTTTGTTTGCTTTGACAATTCTGATTGCTGAAAGTAAGCCTGAAGAAATGGATATTATGAAGCAAATTGTTATTAGTGTATTAAATAAGTAATCTCAGCTCAAAGTTAAATTGATATTTAAATTAAAGATTATTTATAGTGATTTTATTCTTTAGTATTTATAATATTTTTTTGTAACAATTTTTTTACAAATAAATAAAAAATTTAAAGTTATTTATAAAAGAGGTCGATGGACTTCCGAGTGTATAGAAAAGGAGTCTATGATGTCTGATAATATCATGAGTTTTAATTATTTAAAACAAAATTTAGGTATAACTTATACTGAATATACTAAATTGCTTGAAGAAGCGGATATGAATGATAATGATCAGAAAGTTAAAGACGGAAATATTGATAAAAATGTCTTTGAAGATTTATTGAAAGAACATTGTGAAACGAACAATATAGATTATTCTGATATTGAAGCGGCATATCAGGATTCCTTTGATGCATTTGCTAGTTTAGACGGCGATGGAGAAAGCGTTTCTTATGCTGATGTCGTAGAAAATAGCGAAGAAGCTGCGCAAATAGCAAGTCAAACGGCTACTTCAAGTAATAACTATGCTAATAGTGATGAATATAAAAATAGAGAAGTTAAAAGACCAGTTGCGCTGCAAAATGGCGCTGCTACAGTTGCTTCTCCCGTAAAAGTTGCTGATTTGATGGGGCAAGATGTTGAATCTCTTCGTGGTGAAAGAGCTTCCATCTCTGATCAAATTGCAGAACAAAGAACTCAAATGGAAACTGCAAAGGCAGAAAAACAGCAAGCTGTTGATACCGCTCAAGAAAAATATCAAACAGCGCTTAATCAAGCAGAAGAAGTGGCAAAAAATGATGAAAGTGAAGCAGCACAAAATTTTGTTGATTTAAAAGGTGAAAAAGATGCAAAATTGTCTGAAATTGATAATCAGAAAACAGTTATTTCAGATTTAACTTCTGCTGTTGAAAATCAAAAAGTAACATTAAGTGCTATTTCATCACAATTAAGTGTTGTTAAATCAGAAAAACCAAGTGAATCATCATTCCAAAGCGAAAACGAAGATGGTGAAACAGTAGTTGATGAAGTAAAATATGCGCAAGCAATTCAAGAGTGGGAAAATCAGGTAAGTGCCCTCGAAGAACAAGAAAAACAGGCACAAGACCAGCTTTCTTTATATGAACAGCAATTAGGTGAGGCAGAAAATGCGCTCAATGTTTTAGAACAAGAATCTGAAGAACTTGATACAAAAATAGCAGATGCCTTGGTTACATTACAAGAATCAAGCGAAGCATATAATAGACTTTCACAGCAAGCACAAACTGCTTTAACTGAATTAGAAACAGCAAGAACACAATTGTCTGAAGTTACTGCTCCTTTTGAAGCAAATATAGCACAATTGCAATTAAATCTTGCTGAATATGATACTGCAATTTCTGAAGCGGAAAATGTATTGGTGACAAAAGAAGAAGGAATTGAAAGATTAGGTTCTTTTGAAAATACTGCGCTTAGTGCTGAAACCTCTGCTGCTAATGATGCATTGTTATCATCTAATTCTGTAACTTTAGATCCAGAAGAAGAAAAAGAATATTTGAAAGAATATATTGGTGGCGATTTTAATTTTGATGAAATGCAATCGGAAGGTTCAAATTGTTTCTCAAAAGTGAATGAAGATGGAACAAAAGATCATTTCAGAGTTGTAAATGATGGTGGAGAAATAAAAATTATTCACACCAATGTTCCAGCGCAGGGCAATCCATCAACAGAGGTATATTCTGTTGACCCACTTAAAGATGAAAATGGTGAAGATAGAACCTATTCTAAATATGCAACTAGCAAAGAGGGTGTATTCGCACCTGATCAAGTTGAAATGCTTGCAAAAGAACTTCAAGATACTGGAAAAATACCAGAAGATGTTGATATAACTGCTTTGGCTACGTCAACTCTTTCTTCTGTAATTGAAAAATATGGTAATGGAGAAGAATTTGTAGCAAATTTTGCAACTGATGAAACGATTGCAAGTGCGATTAAAAAACAATTGGAAGATCTCTTTAGTGACCCAACAAGAGCTATGAGCTGGGTAGATGCTCATATAGAAACCTATGCTGCGTTGACAGCATTAATGGAAATGGATGATAATCCAGAACTAGAAGATGATATAACTGAAACTGGTGTTACATCTGAAGTCGGTCAAGATTATTTGGCTCAAATTACAGGACTAACAGAAAGTATGAATGTGGATGGTGTTGTTCTTGATCAATGGCAAATTTCAACCGAATATGAAGCAATGGTAAATGAAATTTTAA
The DNA here is from genome assembly GCA_017403285.1 of bacterium. Classification (GTDB taxonomy): domain Bacteria; phylum Cyanobacteriota; class Vampirovibrionia; order Gastranaerophilales; family Gastranaerophilaceae; genus Avigastranaerophilus. Next base: position 31,103 of record JAFQOI010000005.1, on the reverse strand, counting down.
GAAATGAAGAAATACCAGCAGATGAGGCGTTAAACTTAATTTCACAAATATATGCTCAAGAAGTAAATGGTATGAAAGTTGGAGATTTGTTTACAAATTATGGATCTTTCTTCAATAGTAGTTATGCAGATTTGTTGACTCGTACATACAACGAAACGAACGATATTGCTACAGTTATAGAAATGAATAATAATTATAGAGAAATTACTGGACAAACTACTGAAGATTTCGTCTTCTCACCAATAGGTGATGATCCAGATTTTGAAACAAGTCCTCAAAATGCTGTGACTGACATGATTTATTCAATGTATTCTAATGCTTCTCAAGAAGAAATAAGATTATTAAATGCAGAATTCCCAGACTTTGCAAGATTATTCCAAGAAAGATATAGTGGAAAGGAAGAAACTCAAGAATTAAATACATTGTTTACAAAAATGATATCAAATTCTGGTTTTGATTATAAATCTATATACGAGGATAAAGCAAATTCTTCTGGTTGGGAAAAAGCATATGGTTCTCCTGGAGAATCTGCATTTAAGAAAATTATGAATAATGCGAACGAATTTGAAAATTCAGATAACTTTATTGCTGCATTGCTTTGGGCAAGTGGTGGAAACCCAAGTAACTTTACAGAATATTTCCGTTCTCTAAGTACTAGAAAAGAGGAAAAATATTTGCCGATGTTATTAGAAAAATTTGGTGGCACAGTGGAAACAAAATAAAATACTAAAAAAACCAGATGAATATTTCATCTGGTTTTTTATTCTTTTTGTATTTTTTTATTAACTATATTCTTTCAAATTCAATAAGTTTTGGTACAATTTCTTGCCAAGCTTGTGTGGATGGATGATGCCCTACATAACGATATTTATCTTCGTATAATTTATTTCCAAAAAAGTCTTCTAAATCAACAACATCAATATCTAATCGTTTGATTTCTTCTAGCATTTTATCTGTGAATTTTAAATTGCTAATGTTATCTAATTTATAATTTTTATTATAGATTAAGAAAACAAATTTTATATTTGGATATTTGTCATTTAATTCTCTTTTCATTTCCTTTAGGTAGAGTTTTAATAGTTCAAATCGCTTTTGTTGGCTTGTATTTGGATATATTAAATCTGATATAATATGTTTATAAATTAATGTATTTTTTATTGGTGCTAATTTGTCATTTTTTTGTTGCAATATTCCATCTTTTTCTTCATATTCTAAATGGTAAAATGGATCTATTTTCATACAAGTCATATAAAGTCTTCTTATATGGTCATCAATGTAGATATATATAGCATATTCTGGTTTTGGATTTATTATTTCTTGATTTTTTATAATATATAGTGCATGTTGCATCCCTCTTGCTTCAAGAGAAAAATTATACACCGGTCTTTTTGTTTGTTTCGATAAGATGTATCCAATATGTTCTTTGTCGTTTAGTCCTGCTCCATAGCCATATGAACAGCCATATATCAGGATTGGTGGTTTTTTGTATTCTAATCCATTGTGTCTAAATTTGAATTTTATATCCTCAATTTTAAAATGTTTTTTATTTAATGGAAATTCTTTGAGATAAAAAAAACCTTCTGTTATTAAAAAGAGTGCACATAATACAAAAACGTTTATTATAATTATTAATACAATTTTTTCTATCTTTTTCATTTTTACACCTATTTGTTTTAGATAATACTTTGTGCGGTTTTGAAATGCAGTTTTGCAACTTCGTTAAGTCTGTCTTTTGAGTATTTCTCACTAAAAATTTTCGCTTGGGAAATAACTTTGTCTGAAGCACCTTTGGAAAAGTTTAATTCATATTTTGCAGCCATTTCATCCATTCTTTTTACAAATTCTGCTCTTGCTAATATTGATGCTGCCGCAACGGCAATATCCGCTTCTGCTCGTACCATCTGTTTTAATGTTATTTTTTGTCCTTTTTGCATTAATGCATTTCTTATTAATGATTCGTCACCAAATTTATCAGCTAGCGCATAATCACAGGGTGATTTTTCTAAAATGTTTTCAATTGCACGGGCATGTCCCCACGCTAGTAGTTTATTTAGATTGTTAAATTTGGCGTATAGTTCATTGTATTTTTGTGGCGTTATAACAACAACAGAGTGTACAGCGTTTGCTTTAATTATTGCAGCAAGTTGCTTTATCTTTTTATCATCAAGTTTTTTACTATCTTTTATTCCAAGTTCAATAAATCGTTGTTTGTTTTCTTTTGATGTTTGCACGCCTGCGATAACCAATGGACCAAAAAAATCACCTTTTCCAGATTCATCAGTTCCTATGTATTTTTCATATTCTATTTCTATTGTTGCTTCTTCGACTCTTTTTATTCCAATGACGCTATCAATTTCTGCTGCAATTTTAGAAATATCTTTTCCTTGAACTAAAAGCTTTCCACTAGTGTAATAAGTCGCTTGAAAAGATGTTGTTTTTGCTCTCCAGTTTGAATATTGTATGACATCAAAAGAAGCATTATATTTTTCTATAATCTCTTTTATTTTATTTGCTTGAAGTGATGTGATTTTTGTAGAATATGTGTTCATTCTTCTAATATAACATGCATATGATATAATTTCCTTGAGGTGAAGCAAATGGAATTAAAAATTTATAATACCGGTTTTTTAGGAATAAACACATATTTACTATTGGATGAAGATTCTAAAGAGGCAGTTGTTATTGACCTTGGCGGTGATTATAAGGCAATGAAAAATGATATAGATACGCTTGGTTATAAACTTAAATTCATTTTGAATACTCATGGTCATTTTGACCATTTATATGGTGAAGTGGCATTTCAAAAAGAATTTCCTGAAATACCTATATATATGCATAAAAAAGATATGCTTCATGTTGACCATATTGATGTGGAAATGGCTATGTGGGGTTTTGATGTAGATGTAAAGCCTATAACTCCTTCTGCCTTCATTGATGAAGATTCTGAGTTATACATAGGGCGTCACAGAATACAAATCTTCCATACTCCAGGACATTCATCCGGAAGTTTAAGTTATTACGTTGATGGAAAATTGTTCTCTGGTGATGCTCTTTTTCAACGCTCAATTGGTAGAACTGATTTCCATGATGGAAACTATGATCTACTTATCAACTCTATCAAAACAAAACTCTTGACTCTTAATGATGATACAGTGGTGTACCCTGGTCACGGACCAAAAACGTCTATTAAGGATGAAAAGAAATATAACACTTACTTAAACTAAACTAGGAATAGATTATATAATAATCTATTCCATTTTTAAATATTCAAGAAGTCCTCTTACAACTTCATCTTCAAATCCCATTAATAAAACACCAAGATTTTCAGCTATAGCTACGTTTAATTCTTGCATACGCTTCCTCTTTACTTTTTCTTTCTCTAATATTTTCGGCATACTTTTGTGTAAACTTTAGGGTATTTTTTCATTTGTGAAGTTTCTTAACAAAAAATTATAAAATAACTCCTCTAAAAGGTGTATTTAATTTGTATATACTTTCAATCTCTAATTATTTTTTACACTAAAAGAATGATATTAATAGGAATAAAATGTGATAGTTTATTTGTACAAACGAAATAAAAAATAGAAAGGATTATTATATTATGCAACTGGGGAGAATTAGTTTACACACAACTAAAGCATTGCAAGCAAATACACAACAAAATACAGCAAATACTAATAAATTATCAACAAATCCATTTGGCGTTAGCTTCAAAGGAAATGTAATTCAAGCAGACGTATTTCAAAGCGCAAAAAAAGCGGCTGAAAAAGTCAGCGTTATGCAAAGAGGAAAACTATTTGCAAGCGCTGTTGTCGGTGGCATAAATAGTTTTAATGAAGCATTTAAAACAAGAATGAATAATATCGTTTCTTTCGGTAAAAAATTTACAGCAGATGTAATCGAAAAATTAGATAGAATTGGTAGTACTGAAATATCATTTGATATGTCAGGAATAGCAAATCGTTTATTCCCTGATAGACAATATAGCGTTAAAAACCTTTCAACAAAATCAGTTGATGAACTGAAAGCAATGTGGCAAGGTATTGGACAATTAGCATAGTAAAAGGGGATAGGAATTATGGAAAATAATGCAAAAATAAAAAATATTATTCAAGCACTCGGTCAACACAAAGACAGTGATGCTGCTATTGAACTTTTGACAGAACTTGGAACAAATTGTCCAGATGATGAAATCAGGGAATTAACTGCGCAAGCACTAATTAGAAAAAATACTCATGAATCTCTTCGTGTTGTTCTTATTCATCAAGGAAAAGGCATTAATGACTTAAGTGCCAGAGTTGCAATGACAGCAATTAACGAACTTTTATCATTAAAAGATAAGGGTGAAGCAATAAAAATTCTTGATGATACAATCAAATTACATTCTGAAGAAGATGTAAAAAATACTGCTCGTTCAGTAAGAGCATTAATGACATTTTCATAAATGATATGTGAAATCTTATATATATATAAAGCGCTCCTTATGGGGCGCTTTTTCGATATTAGAGATTTTATAATCGTCTTAATTTTCTGAATACTATATATGATATTGTTGACAAAATAAGTCCAAAAATAATAAACGTTTTTGTTATCCCAAAATATTCTGAAGTGCTACCTGCAAGTAGATTGCTTAATGAACTTGAACCAAGATAACAAATAGCATATAGGCTCATTAATCTTCCTCTTTTGTTATCTTCAACTAATGATTGCAATATTGTATTTATCCCAGTTATACTTGCTGTCATTCCTGAACCAAGAAAAAAAGAAAATAACATTGCAAGGAGTTGTGTTTTGGCAAAACTAAGGCAAATAAAACTTAGTCCAAAAACAAGTATACCTAGCGTCATTACGTTTTTTAGTCCTTTTAAACTTCTTTTTGATGCGAGGATAAAAGAAGAACACAATGCCCCAAACCCTGTGGAGGCCATTAAAAGTCCTAAAATATTTGAATCTAAATTAAGATAATTCTTTGTGTAAATTGATAATAAAAGCGGATAGGTCATTCCAATTAAACTGATAAATATGAGAGATATTAATATGTTTAATATCGTTTTATTTTGTTTTACATATTTTAGTCCTGTTTTTAGACCTTCTATTATCGATTGTTCTTTAAACGGAGAATATTGTGTTTCTGCTTTTATACTTAACATTGATATTAATATTATGGCAGGAATAACAAGTATAAAATTGATAAGAAAGCAATTTGTTGCGCCATAAGAATATAAAATAAGTCCAGCCGCAGCGGGTCCAATAAGTCTTGCCGCATTAAAGCAGGCAGAATTTAATGCGATTGCATTTGTAAGGTCTTTTTTATCATCAACAAGGCTTGCAAAAATAGATTGTCTTAAAGGTGTATCTATTGCAATTATTGAATTTAACAAAAATCCAAGAATAACAATGCTTAAGAGATTTAAGTGTCCAAGTAAGGCAAATATCGTTAGAAATAGGGCTTGCAATGCGAATAAAACTTGAATTACAAATAATAATTTTTGTTTATCATATTTATCTGTAATTACTCCTGCAATGGGTGTTATTACAAATAATGGTAATGTGTTTAAGAATGTAATTGTTCCAGTTAATAATGCTGATTTTGTTATCCCTAGTACAATCCAACTAATTGCTATATTTTGATACCATATTCCAATTTGTGAGAGTAAAAGTCCTGGAAAAAATAATCTGCAATTTCTGTATTTTAGTGCTCTATATAAATTCATGAACTATTCGAACCGTATTTTATGATAATATTATTCTATAACGGAGATGAAAATATGAAAACATTTAACATTGCATTATTAGCCGGTGATGGTACTGGAAAAGAAGTAACAGATGAAGCGGTAAAGGTTTTGAAAGCCATTGGAAATAAATATTCTTATGATTTTAATTTTCAACCTGCACTTATTGGTGGATGTGCTTATGATGAATATAATACTCCATTGCCAGATGTTACATTGGATATAGCAAAAAAATCAGACGCGGTACTTTTGGGAGCAGTCGGTGACTGGAAGTATGATACTTTAGCGCCAGAAGTTAGACCTGAAAGAGCACTTTTAGGTATACGTAAAGAACTTAATTTGTTTGCAAATCTTAGACCCGCAACAGTTTACCCAGAATTAACTTCACTTTCTCCATTAAAGGAAGAGTTTGTTTCTGGTACTGACATTATGATTGTTAGAGAACTCACTGGAGATGTATATTTTGGCACTCCAAAAGGTATTGAGATTAAAAATGGTGAAAAATTTGGCTATAATAATATGTGTTATTTTGAAAGTGAAATAAAACGTATTGCTCATGTCGCTTTTAAGGTTGCTATGCAAAGGAATAAAAAACTTTGTTCTGTTGATAAGTCAAATGTTTTGGATGTTTCAAGATTATGGAGAGAAGTTGTAACTGAAGTTTCAAAAGAATATCCAGCGGTAGAACTTTCATATATGTATGTTGACAATGCTGCTATGCAAATAATAAGAAATCCAAAACAATTTGATGTTTTATTAACTGGAAATATTTTTGGTGATATTTTATCTGACGAGGCATCAATGTTGTCAGGTTCATTGGGACTTTTGCCAAGCGCATCATTGTCAGATACTAAACTTGCAATGTATGAGCCAATACATGGTAGTGCTCCGGATTTAAAAGGAAAAGATGTTGTTAATCCTATTGCAACTATCTTGTCTGCTGCAATGATGCTTAAATATTCATTTAATATGGATGAAGAACATGATGCTATTGTTAATGCCGTAAGAAAAACGCTAAAAGATGGTTATAGAACACAGGATATAATGCAGAAAGGAATGAATGCTGTTTCTTGTTCTGAAATGGGAAATATCGTAAAAGATAATATCCTTTCTGTTTAGTAATGCTTAAGTAGTAGTAATTATTCATTATTAAATGAAAAAAAATTTATTCCATAGAGCAGTGAAAAGGTCTAAAAATTAAGTTATAGTATAAATGTAGATTGAAACAGACGAACACTTTTTTCGGGGTTGCGAAAGAAATTTTATTATAATTAGTTCGGTAAAAATTGGTTTCAATCTACACTTTTTTGTGTGTAATTTCTTTCTCTACCTTGATGTATAGATTATTTTTTTTAAAAAATATGCTAAAATATATGTGTATCTTTAGCAAAGGTTTTATTATGAAAAAAACACTTAAACAATATAAAAAAATAATTGCATTAGTTGTCATGATGATGATTGTTAGTCTCAATAGTTCTTATGCTGCATCAGTCGCAAGTGTAAAAGCTCAATCATCAAAGGCAAAAACTACAACTGTTGCGACAGTGCCAACTGGGATAAAAGTTGATCCGGTTAAGGTTGTTGATAATCCAGCATTTTATTTGAATAAAAATATAACTTTTGAGGCGGATTTTGTAGCATTTTCTTCATTGGGTTTGGATTATAATCCTGCTCTTCGTTCAAGCAATGAATATATCGGTGTTCTTATTGCACGCACTGATGTCGTTGATCATGTTATTCCACTTTCTGAAATGAAAATATTTATAAAAAGGACAGAAGCAGAAAAACACGTAGATATTGAGCAAGGTGATAAAATAAAAATAACAGGAACTGTTTTTTCTAATGCATTGGGTGATCCATGGGTAGATGCGAAAGTATTTACTGTTTTAGAAACAAAGAGTGAGAAAAAGAATTAAAGTTCGGAGATGGTTGTGAAGCAAAATAAAAAGATATATTTAACGATACATGGGCATTTTTATCAACCGCCTAGAGAAAATCCTTGGCTTGATACAATAGAAATTCAAGATAGTGCTAATCCTTGTCACGATTGGAACGAGAGGGTGGCAAAGGAGTGTTATACGCCAAATTCTGTTTCTAAAATCGTTACACAAGGGAATAAAATCCTTGATATTGTGAACAACTATTCTTATATCAGTTTTAACTTTGGCCCAACACTTTTATCTTGGATGGAAAAATACAGTCCCTATTCTTATGAGCGTATTATCAAGGCAGATGTTGAAAGTGCAAATAGAAATAATGGTCACGGAAATGCAATGGCACAGGTTTATAACCATATAATTATGCCACTTGCCAATAAACGTGATAAATATACTCAGGTTTTATGGGGTATTAAAGATTTTGAATATCGTTTTGGAAGAAAACCTGAAGGTATGTGGCTTGCTGAAACGGCTTGTGATGCAGAAACACTCGAGGTTCTTGCTGATTGTGGTATAAAATTTACGGTGCTTTCTCCACATCAGGCAAAAGCGGTTAGAAAATTAAATACAGAAAATTGGTCTGATGTTAGTTGGGGAAATATTGACCCCGCAAGGGCTTATAGATATTTCATTAAATCTGATAAATCAAAATATATTGATTTGTTCTTCTATGATGGTTCTATTTCTAAATCGGTTGCTTTTGACGAGTTATTGACCGATGGAAATAAGTTTATTTCAAGATTAAAAGATGGTGTTTCTAATCAGCGTAATTATAATCAACTTGTCCATATCGCAACAGATGGTGAAAGTTATGGTCACCACACTAAATTTGGAGATATGGCTCTTTCTTACATATTAAAAATAAAAGCAAAAGATGCTGGATTTGAAATTACAAATTATGCTAATTATCTAGAACAAGAAGGTGTTCAATATGAAGTTGATATAAAGCCAGTTTCTGCTTGGAGTTGCTCTCATGGTGTTGGTAGATGGATGGATGATTGTGGCTGTTCTACAGGTGGTGGACATGGTTGGAATCAAAAATGGAGAAAACCACTTCGTGAAGCATTGGATTATCTTCGTGATGAACTTATTAAAGTTTTGGAAGAAAATGGAACGCTCTATTTTAAAGACATTTGGAAGGCTAGAAATGAATACATTAATGTTGTTTTAGATAGATGTAAAACAACTATAAATAAGTTTATTGAAGCAAATCAAACTCATACACTTGAAAAAGGAGAGTTGATTAAAGCAATAAAATTAATGGAAATTCAAAGACACGCAATGCTTATGTATACAAGTTGTGGTTGGTTCTTCTCTGAAATTTCTGGTATTGAAACAACTCAAATTATGAAATATGCGGCGAGAGCAATTCAACTTGCTAAAACGTTTACTTCAAAAGATTTAGAGTCAGATTTCCTTAAGATATTGTCTCGTGCTCAAAGTAATATTAATGGTTTTGGCACTGGTAAAGATGTGTATGAAAGATTTGTGAAACCATCTAGTGTTTCAATAAAACAAATTGCTGCACTATGGGCTAGTTCATCTATGCACGATATTTTTGAAGAAAATTCAGATTTGTATTGTTATAACATTAAAAGACGTTATTATAAGTATGTTTCAAAAGGTGCAACGGCTTTTTCTGCTGGTAGAATTGAGGTAGAGTCAAAAATAACACTTGAAAAATTTGATTTCTTTTTTTCAGTTCTTCAATTCCCAGAAGGAGATTTTCATTGTGCTATAAAAAGTTATGATGAAGCAGAAAACATTCGTGATATTATTGATTCACTTATTAAAACGTATAATAATGAGCCAATTACAGAACTTATTAGAGCATTAGATAATACTTTTGGGAAAAAATATTATACGCTTAAGGATATTTTAATTGAAGATAGAAGTAAGATTCTTCTTAGCGTTCTTAAAGACAAATTGAGCGGTTTTTCAAATAACTATAGAGATGTTTATCTTGAAGGTAAGAGTTTTATTCTTGAATTAATAGAACTTGGTATTGCGGTACCATTAGAATATAAACTAGCAGCTCAATATACTCTTTCTAATGAGTTTAATGATTTATTTAAAGATGCTGTTAATATTATTGATGAAGATATAGTTCAAAAAGCGTTTGAAATTAATAAAGAAGCGGAATTATTCCAGACGGAAATTGATAAAAAACCAACAAGTGAAATGTTTTCTAAACAAATTCAGTATGCAGTTTATACTTTGGTTAGAAATTTTGAGTCGCATCATTTAGATAAAATTCTTAAATTGTTTGAGTGTGTGAATAAGTTAGGACTAAAAGTAGATATAGCAGAAGCGCAAAATATGTATTTTAGTAAAATATATACGAAATTTAATGCGCTTTTAGATAATGCACTTCACACTGAACAAAGCGTTGAGGAAATTCGTAATTTTCTATTCTCAATTCTTGTTTTGGGCGAATATTTAAATATAGATACTGGTTTTTATAAGTCTTCAATTTTAAAATTGACGGCAGAAAAAATTAAGATTGAATAAGTTTTTCAAGAATAATTTCAACTTGCTTTTTTAAAGATTGTAAGTCAGAATTGTTTTCTATAACAAAGTCTGACTTTTTTATTTTCTGTTCTTCAGCGTCTTGAGATGATATTCGTTTTTTTGCATATTCAATAGTGTAGTTGTTTCTAGTAATAAGTCTTTTTAATCTTATTTCCTCTTTTGCAGAAACAAAAATCACTTTGTCGTAATCTTTATAAAATCCGCTTTCAAAAAGCAAAGCAGCAGAAACAAAAACAATTTTTTCTTTTTTGTTTTCTTCAAAAAATGCATTAATCTTATTTGAAATTTCTTTATGTAAAATACTTTCGAGTTCTTTTAATTTTTCTTTATTGTCGAAAACAATCTTTCCTAGTTTTTCTCTAGATATACTGTTATTTTCATCTGTAATATCATATTCATCAAAAATTTGTATTATTTTTTTAATTGTAGTTTTATCTGTATTTAAAATTTCATGGTTGATTTTATCGGCATCTACAAGTTTATAGCCTAATTGTTTTAGATATTCTTCAACGCAAGATTTGCCACTTGCTATATTCCCTGTAATTGCTACTTTAATCATATGTTTATTATAGCATTAAAAAAGACCGATATTTCTATCGGCCTTTTTTATATACTCAGGTTTTTACTATAGAGTAAAGTCTGCTTCTGCTGGTAATATTTCCGGAATTGATTTAATCCAATTCTTGGCATCTTCATCAGCATTAGCCCAGTTGACAACCAATAAGCCCCTTTGTACCCAAAGTAATTCTTTAAAGAAATTATATTGAGAGTTTAAAGCATCCAATTTAGCAACTAAGTACAGTCCTTGAGCATCATGAAGTTGGCTTACTGGAACTTGTCCAAGAAGATATTTTTGTTTAACTGTTTGATAGTTTTCTACTTGAGCGAACATTGATTTGTAAGATTTTTCAATTGTGAAATATTTTGCAATTGCACGGTTAATAACTGAACGAACATTCATTTCTAAGTCTATGTGAACTTGTTCCATATATTTTTTAAGTTCATCAAGTTCTGCTTTTGCTCTTGCAATTTCAGCAATTTTTTGTCCGCCTTCAATAGGTTTCCATTGTGCAGCAACTAAAATTCTGCCTGATGTTTTGTCTAAGTTCAACCAAGGTGAACCCATCATTCCACCAGTTCCATAGTATGTTTCTCTCATCTGTAGGTGACCAATGTTTTCGTATGGTAAGTTTCTATCAAATTGTGAACCATATTCAAAAGAAATTTTAGCACTTGGCAATATGAATTTTTGTGCGTAGTTTGCAATTTCTGCCTTTTTCATTGCAATTGCTGCTTTTAGTTTTGTTGTTTCTGGTGACAAGAAAATTACTTTTTCAACAAGCATTTCTGTGAATTGATTAAGTTTTTCAGGTGTTCTTACGTGGTCGATAATGTTTATATCAGATGTAAAGAAACTTGGATCGTGTGCTGTTAATGGCTTGAATACGAAATCCAATTTTTGGTCTTGGTTTAAAAGATTGCTGATATGAATTTTAATGTTGCTGTATTCAGCCTTAATTTCTAACAATTTTTTTTCAGCTTCACTAACTTCACCAGCCCATTGAAGAACTTCTTCATAGCCACATTTGCCTGTTTTTTCTCTAACTCTGGCAATTGCAAAGTTTTCTTTTGTTTCTTTTACATATTCCTCTTGAACTTTGATAACGTTTTCAAGCATTAATGCCTCTACATATAAGTTAGCAACTTGGAATTCCATATTTGCCTTTGTAAGTGCTGCTTCTGCCTTATCAAATTTCAATTTTTTGTGTTTTACAATGATGTTTGTTACTAAGTCAGGAGAATAAATAACCTGATCAATTGCCATAGTGAACAAACCAACGTGTAATGGAACATCTGAATACGATTTTGCGTAGTCATCGTTATATTTTTGATAACCAAAATCCATTCTGAATGTAGGTAAATATTTTGCATAAGCACCAGCGAGTGATCTTCTAGCAGCAGATACAAGATATTTCTTTCGTTCGATGTGCAAGTTGTTTTCATCTAATGCGTTTATAAGTGAGCCTAAATCATATGCTGGTAATTCTTTGTGTGTGATAGTTACAGCATTATTTAAAAGTCTCAATGGAGGCATGTAACCTATTGCTTCTCCAGAATCTGAGTTGTAGAAAATTACTTTTTCATCATAGAATGGTATTTTTTCTTCTTTTACTACATTTCCGTATAAAACGCCATGGATATTAAATGAAGTTGCTTCTGCTAATTTTTTGTCTACATCAAATGTAGATGTACCTAACATAGCACCTAAATCAACATCTTCTCTTCCTACTGATGAGAAAGAAGGAAGTTTTCTTTCGTTAATTTTTTGATATAACTCTCTTCTTTGTTCTGTAGATAAGTTATACAATGGTGTAACAAATACAGAGTCAACATCTTCAGGTAATTTTGCTAAAGACTCTTCTACATTTGAGTTTACCGGAATTACAACAAAGTCCAAAGAACATCCTTTTTCTTGCAATTTACTCGAAATTCTTGATGACCAATCTTTGTTAGTTCTGTAATAACTTTCGTTCATCAAGATAGCAGTTTTTTGGATTTGTGGTGCAAGTTTTTGGAATGTAACAAAGTCATTTGCAGTTTGTTGTATTGGATTGAAGAAATTGTCACCAAAATCTCTTAATCCATATTGATCAATTGTTACAACTTTTTTTGTTTTGTTTGGCATTGAAGAATAGTGGTTACTAGACATGTAACCTAAAGAAATAACCATTTTTGCTCTTGAAGCCAAAGCTTTATCAGAAACTTTATTAGCTCCTTCTTCTGTCCAGTCGCCGGTAAAAATTAAATCTTCTGGAAATGATGCTTTGAAGTCCGGCAATAATGATTTTGCAATTGTTTTTTGAAATATCTTCAATACTTCTGTGTTTTTGTCTGATGGTCCGTCGAATACAAACGCGAGTTCAATTGTTTTTGCATTTTTTGTTGCTTTAGTAGCGTCTGCTTTCTTTGATTCAGTAATCGCTATTGCTTCTATATTACATAACGAAAACATTATTAATATAGCCAGCAGTGCGGTCAAAATCTTTTTCATTTTTTCCCTCCCATATAACTAGGTTATATTTTTTTGTTCCAAAACTTCTACTAAGATTATAAAAAACATAAAAAAGTGTACATAAAAAAAATAAAATTGAAACATTTCGACACATTTGTATATCCTATTGCTATAAAAACGTGATAAAATTTTAATGGATAAGGAGTTTTAAATGTTTGAAAATATCTTTCCTAAATATATAACCGCAAAGAACATCATATTCTTTATTTTGGCGATTCTTTTTATCATATTTATATTTAAAATATCTGACGTTGCTATTATGTTTTTTGCATCTTTTGTAATAGCTTGTTCATTAGAACCAATGGTTAAGAAATTGATGGTAAAATTCTCAAGAAAGACAGCTTGTTCAATAGTTCTTTTTGGTTCTTTATTCATTTTTTTATCATTTTTTATTTCAGTTGTCATAATTAGTGGGAATCAAATTAAAACGTTTGCACTGTCATTACCACAGTCTATAGACAATATAAAAGAGTTTTTATATTCTATTCCTTTTATTAATCAAGCAACACTTGATAAAATTGATATTAATGGGCTTATTTCTTCTGTTTCAGGGACAACTTCAAAGATTGTTGCTGATATATATAATGCAGGGGTAAACATTGGGACTGCTCTTGTTTATTTCATAATATCCATACTTATAATTTATTACTTTATGATAGATAGAGAAAAAGTTAAAAATACTTTTTTAAGATTGTTCCCTGTGCCAATGAGAAAAAAGACTGCGCAAGTTTTATCTTCTATTGCGGAAAGAAGTGGTGGATATATTATTGCTCAATTGGTTACAATGGCTAGTGTTGGTTTGATTGTTACAGTTGGATTGTTAATTATTAGAAGTGAATATGCAATTGTTTTAGGTCTTATTACTGCTGTTCTTGATATTATTCCTGTTGTAGGTCCTGCACTTGCTTTTATAATTTGTATGATTGTTCTATACAAATCAGGTCCTGTTATTTTGATTTTTACTGCAATAATATTTGCTATTGCACAACTTGTAGAGAATAATTTTGTAAGACCTTATGTGTTTAGTAAGTTTTTGGACTTACATCCGTTATTGATATATTTGTTTTTATTTATTGCAGCAAAATATATGGGATTAATTGGTGTTGTTTTTGCGCCAGCAATAGCAGCAACAGTTGTTGTTTTAATTGAAGAAGTATATATGAAGAGCCTTGAATAACTTTTGTTATTATCCCTTTTGAAGTAAAATAAATTGTATATTAAAAAGGGTAGTTTAATGAAAAACAAAAAGTTGTTCACTTTAATACTTGTATTTCTTATTACTGTTGGTGGTGTTTCTTTTAATGTTTTAAATAAGAAACAAGATATATGTAGAAATATAAAAGTAAATGAAACAATGTCATTTAATGACGTTGTTTCATATGTTAAAAGTCGTGATGGTTATTATATAAATACTGCTGTTCTACATATTGAGGATGAAGATAATTATACGGCAGAAACTACGATAGAATATTTAAAGCAGTCAACAACAATTGGTTTAAATGTTTCAAATATAAACCTTTTAAAAGACGTACCTTCTTTTGATAATTTTGATGTTTTATATTTAGATGAAAGTCTTAAAAAAAATAATAATCCTAAACTAATTGAAAAAATAATTTCATTTGTTGAAAAAGGCGGATATGTTTTTGTTGCAAATAATTTATATGATATTTTCCCAAAAGATTTTATCGGCGCAAAGGATTATAAGAAAATAGTATCTGCGCCTATCAAGATAAATATCCCTAAGTTTGACATTGAGTTTCGACAAATTCAAGAACTTATTTTAGATTTTTCTATATTTTATAAAGACTATACCAGTAAAGATTTTTTGTTTAAACAAGATTATGGTATGGCCGTTGTTCCAAGTAGTGCAGAGGTGTTAGCAGAGTCAAAAGGGCAAGCCATATACACAATAAATAAGTATGGCAAAGGTAGGGTTTTTTATACAAATCCTTTATTGCCTAACAAGTTTTCTAAAAGTTCTTTCTCTTTGAAAGAGTCAAAACAAGAACAAGGACCTTTTTCTAATACAACTGCAAGTTTTAATCAAATGTTATATGGATACTTTGCTTCTTATGTGTCAAAGCAAATATATGGCTTTTCTATACAAAGAGTTTTTGGTTCATACGCATCACCAATTATGGGTTGGTCATTACATTATGAAAATATTCCTGGGATTAAAGAAAATGGTTTAAAAAATTTTGGAGAACTTGTTGAAGAAAATAATCAAATCCCTTCATTTTCTTTGGTAAGAAATGCTCTTACTTGGAATACAAGAACAGAAACTGCCGCATATATTTTAAATGAGGCTAAAAATCGAAAAGATTTAACTTACAACATTAATTTATATGAAAACCCATTTGGAGGTGGGACATATATTGCCAGTGATGATAAATGGATTCAATTAAAAACAAAGGAAAATACGCCTAGTGGTATTACCTCTGACATTAATAATAGAACACTATTTTATCCTCATTTTATTGATTATGATAAAGATGGTTTGCTTGATGCTTTTACTGGAAGTTCTGATGGTAAAATTTATTATTTCAAAAATCTTGGATTTACTGGAAAAGACGGCAGATTGGTTATGGAACGGTTAAAACCACTTGATGCTTCGGTTGAAGAGTTTTCTGCGCCACAATTATTGGATGTTGATGGAGATGATGTTTTAGATATTATCTCTGGTTCTAAAAATGGGAATATATACTATTTTAAAGGGCTTGGGAATTTTAGTTTCGCACAAAAAGAATTGTTGATTAAAACAGATATACAAGGTTGTTCGTTCCCTTCTATTGGGGATTTGAATGCAGATGGAACTATGGATATTGTTGTTGGTTCTGATAGTGGTGTTATTTTAATTTATTATGGTGAAAAAGAAGGCAAACGATTAATTTATTCGCATAATAAAATGCGTGCATTGTCAAGACAATGTGCAGATTTGAATTTTGGTAAATATCTTTCTCCTTTTGTTGTTGATTATAATAAAGATGGATATCCTGATGTAATATTAGGCACACAAGATGGATATATTGCCAAACTAAAAGGAAGTAAAACAGGTGAGTACAGTTTTGAGGGATATATTCAAACAAAAGAAATGAATATAAAAGGAAACAACAATCTTAAATTTGGTTTGTTTTCTAATCCAAGACTTATAGACATAAATAAAGACGGAAAATTAGATGTTGTTGTCGGCTATGAAGATATAGACCTTCCATATCCAATTGATTCTGTGTATTTCCCTTATAGAAATCAATATAAAGAACAAATGGATTTCGCTAAATCAAAAAATTACTATCTTGGAATGCATTATTTTTCTGGTTGGTATGCTTCAAAAGAACGGGAAAAGTATGAAATCAGAACTCATTTTAATGCATTAAAGTATTTTGGAATAAAAGGAAAGATTGGTGTTAATCAACATGGTGGACCAGTTACAAGGTTGTCAGAAAAAGATTCTTATAGAACATTGTTTAATGAAGGAGTTTTGTGGGAGTCTTTCTTTGAATCAAAAGAACATGCATTCGCAAACTGGATTGCTGCTGAAACAGCGGTAGTAAATCCGTTCTTTATCGTTGATGAAGGAAAAAGAACAATTCTTGTTCAAAATGTCCAATCGGCAATACCTTGTTCTGGTGGAATGTTACCTTGTAGTAGAGACAATGTAAATGTGGCAATGAAATATGCTTATCCGGTGCTAAATTATCATCATCCTGATGACCGTAATAAGGATTTGTCTATTCAAATTATGAATAATCTTGAAAAATACAGAAAAAAATTTGAATATAATTTTGTGAAAGAAGACCAAATGATGAAGGCAATTGCTGCTGCATATAATTTAAAGGTTAATTTGAATGTCAACGGAAATGTTATTGAGATAACGCCAGATATAGAAGATAATAAGTTCCCTTTGTATGACAAAAATGCACAGTCTGCTGCTGGAATTAAAATAGAATTTTCTCATAATTTAAAAGATGTTGTTTCTACTGATTCTTCAGTTTGGAGAAAAAAGGATAATAATCTTTATGTTGGACTTGATAAAAAAGTTAGCGTATTTATTGATAAAAATAAAGATAACCCGCATTTGATAAGAGTTAATATTCCTGCTAAAATAAGGGTTAATGAAAAAGGTGTTAGTTTGTTGTTCTTAGATGATGGAATGATGCAAGCATCTGTCACTGGATTTGCTGGAACAGATAGTTCTGATTGGAAAGCGGAATATAAAGATGGAATAACAACTTTTACTAAATTTGGTTCAAGAGAAAGATTAAACATAGTATTTGGAGAACAAGGTTAAATGAATTCCGCTGTATGGTTATTAGAAAGAGCAGCCAATAAATTTCCAGATAAAATCGCAATTGAAGATATAAAGTATTCTATTACATATAGAGAATATAGGGATTTATCTAGAAAAATAGCGACAAACCTTTTAACGTCAAAATATGATGATTGTCCTGTTGTAATTTTTTTGGGTAAAAATTACAAAACTCTTACTTCATTTATGGGCGCTCGTTATAGTTCAAGACCATATGTTCCAATTGATATAAACATGCCTGTTTATAGACTTCAAAAAATTATAGATAGTTTAAAACCTTGTGTTTTTATTACTGATAAAGACCTTTTTGAATCTCTTAAAGACTTATCTTTTGATAATGTTGATGTAAAGATATATGAGGAGTTGTTATCTGTTGAAGAAGATAAGGAACTAATAGATAAAACTATATCTGAAATAAAGAAAGAGGATAATGCATATATAATTTATACTTCAGGATCTACTGGCATTCCAAAAGGGGCGATTAGGCCAGATAAAGGAATAAAAGAGTGGGTCGACTTTGTTGATAAAAAGTATCATTTTAACTCTGATATAACAATTGCAAGTATAACTCCATTTTATTATGAAATGTCTAATT
This sequence comes from bacterium, assembly GCA_017403285.1. Taxonomy (GTDB): domain Bacteria; phylum Cyanobacteriota; class Vampirovibrionia; order Gastranaerophilales; family Gastranaerophilaceae; genus Avigastranaerophilus. The sequence continues at coordinate 12,928 of JAFQOI010000005.1, read as the reverse complement.
TAGATGTGTATTATTCAATATATGCCGGTGCTAAATTATTAATAGTTCCAGATGTTCTTTTAATGCATGCATATCAATTATTGGAATATATAAAAGAAAAAGAAGTTAATTCTATGTTTTCTGTACCATCTGTTCTTATTAATATTGCAAATTCAGGTGCGCTTAATAATATTGAATTGCCTCATTTGACAAATGTTATGTTCTCCGGTGAAATAATGCCTAATAGACAATTAAATATATGGAGAAATAAATTTCCTGATGTTAAATTTACAAATATTTATGGTACTTCTGAAACATCATTTATCTGTTTTTATGACATTGAAAGAGAATTTCAAGATAGTGATTCTTTGCCTACTGGCATGTGTTCGGATTATCTCAAAATGTATTTGTTTAAAGAAGATGGGACTCTTGCTAGAATAGGTGAAGAAGGTGAACTTTGTTTGGCAGGAACAACTGTTTCAAATAAATATTGGAATAATCCCGAAAATTCTAAAAAAGCATTTGTTGTTAATCCATTGAATGAAAAAGAAATAATTTATAAAACTGGTGATAATGCTTATATAAATGAGTATGGTGAACTTTGTTTTCGTACAAGAAAAGATTTTCAAATTAAAAAACATGGGCACCGCATAGAACTTGGTGAAATAGAACACGCAGCAATGAATATAGATGGAGTTATTAATGCTGCAGCAGTTTATGAAGCAGAAAAAGAAGAAATTATATTGTTTATTGAAACAGATAAAGAATTTTCTCTTCATCCTTTCAATGTTAAATTGAGGGATTATATTCCATCTTTTATGCTTCCTTCACATTTGGTTCCAATGAAAAAACTTTTCTATAAAGCAAATGGAAAAATGGATAGAGTTAAATTAAAATTAGAATTTGATAAAAGAAAACAAGAGGTAAAGAATGCCTGATAAAATAAAAGATGATATTAGGAACTATATAATTAATAAGTCTAAAATACAGTCTAATGATACAGACTTTAATGATGATTTAAATTTATATAAGTATGGCTATTTGGATTCTATGGATTCAATGTCTGTTGTATTTTTTATTGAGGAAAACTTTAATATAAAAATAACAAAAGAAGATATTCTAATGCATAATTTGCAAACGATAAATAATATAGCTATATTAGTCTCAGAAAAATTAAAGAATAGGGCATAACAATGTGGTATATAAAGATAGATACATTATTTATCATACTTGCCTTTTCTATTCTTTATACTCTTTCAGGGATAATATTAAAAAAGAAGTTTAATTCTTTTAATCTTGCTCCGTATCTGATTGTTTTTGACTTGTTTTTGTTGGGGTATGTATCAAAGAGCCTTGCCCTATTTTATGTTATATATACAGTCATTACTTATTTGTTTGTTTTGATTTTGGAAAAAATTGAAAAATGTAGAAAATATTTGTTTGTTGTTTTCTGTATATTGTGTATTCTGCCACTAATATATATGAGAATGACAAAATTTACTGATGTTTTGCCTCATTTTATCGTATTGATTGGTTTCGCATTTAATATGTTAAAAGCAATAGATGCATTGTTTTATGTCTACTATGGAAAAAAACATATAAACTTTATACCTTATGCAAATTTTTTGCTGTTCTTTCCTGTAATAACGGCAGGTCCAATATTTAGATATAGAGATTTTATGGCTTGCTATGAAAATCCGCAATATCCTGATATGGATAAAGCGCTTTGGTGCGGAAAAAGGTTTGTTGTAGGTTTATTTAAGAAGTTAGTTATTATGCCTTGGCTGTTGTGGTTGTTGCATTATTTGCTTCCTCAAACTGGTAATTTTGGTATAAGCTTTATGATTGTTTTTGTATGTTATGCTCTTTTACACGTTGACTTTTCTGGATATTCTGATATGGCAATTGCAACGGGTACTTTTGTTGGGATAAAAGTTCCTGAAAACTTTGACAAGCCGATTAAATCGGCAACATTTACACAATTCTGGCATAGATGGCATATTACGTTAGGTGATTGGCTAAGAGAACATGTTTTTGTTTCTATTGCAGATAAAAGACTAAATAAGTATCAAATGGCGCTTGTTGCTTTTACAATACTATTTTTAATGGGCGCTTGGCGTGGATTTACTTTACTTGATATTTCTCGTGGTATTTATTTGGGTATCCTCATTGCAATTGAAAACTTGATTTCTAAAACGACATTTAATAAAAATGCACATAGCAAATTTGTTTATTGTTTAAGATGTTTTATTATTGCTTTCCTTTTCTCTATAGGGGCAATAACATTTTTCTTGAATGAAACGCAAGTTGTTTCTGTATTGAAAGGATTTTTACCATGAAGAAAAGTCTTTTTATATTTATATTAATAATGAGTACTTTTTTGATTATGGATAAAATCCTAGAAAAAGTTATGACCCCATATTTTTTATCTAGTGGGCAAGTCTTTTTAAATAGTTATGAAATAGTTAGAAGAGATAATCCTGAAAAAGTTTGGGATAAAGTATTTTTTGGAAATTCTGTTACTATTTCATCTTTTAGAGCAGAAGAAAGTGATAGTGGCTATATAAATGCAGGTATAAATTGTGGGCTTATAACTGATTTGTGGAGTATGATTAATACAAAAGAAATTCAAATAGGCTCAGAACTTGTTATTGCATTTAATTCCGCTTTGTCTATGTATGATGATTTTGCTGCTGATCCAACAAATCCTTGGCGTAGAAAATGGTATGAGCCATTTTCTTATTTTCAAAGAGATAGACTTCAATTGCTTATAAGAAATACTATATTTACATATTTATTTAATGATAATAAATTAAATAGACCATTTAAAAATCAACGTAGAGAACTGTATTTTGGGTCTTTAAGTCAACAGGAATTAGAAGATAAGCTAAATAGTGAAAGAGCGCAATTCTTATATAAAATCAAATTTGAAGACTTGAAGAAGAATATGTCTGCATTAAATAAAATAACTTCTTATTGTAAAAAGAATAGTATAAGGTTGCGTTTTGTTTGGATACCGCCAAATCCAAGTGTAAAACCATTAGAACCAACAATTCAAACCTATGAATATATAAAAGATTATTCTGCTAAAAACGGAATAGATTTTCTTGATTTGTCTGGTAAATTTGATAAAGAATGTTATAACGATCAAGGTCATTTTAATTATGAATATGGTTCTCATGTATTAACGGAGGTAATTGAACCATGGTTGAAAAATTAAAAAGGTTAAAAAATATTGTACATAATAGATTTGGCGCATATATTGAGGTGCTAATATATGCGATAATGTTGATTTTGATTTGTATCTACTTTGAAGGAAATGGTCAATTTATATATGAAATGGTTATTTAAAAAACTTTTTTATTTTATATAAATAACAATGAAGTTTGCTAGTGTTTTTAGCCATTTTATACCATTCGAAATCTCTAGTTTCGTTATAATAAAAATCTAATAGCCTGTTTACTTGTTCTTTCTTTGATAGTTTTAATTTTGTCATAATAGCCTGTGTGTATAAATGTCTTATCTCTCTTATTTTTTCGCATATTTGAGGGACTTTTGTTGATGATAAACTATTTGGATGTATTCTGTATTTGTATAGATTTTCATCAGAATATGCGATTTTCCCCTTTAAAGCAATGCGACACCAGAAATCATAGTCTTCAGCATAAAACATAGTTTCGTCATAAAGTCCAACAACTTGCGCGATTTCTTTTCTGTACATAAAACAAGCACCAATATTACAGCCCTGTGTTAGTTGTAAAGTATTCCTGTTTTCATATATTTCGTTGAGTTGTCGTTCCGTTTCCCCTTTTTCGTTTATGATGTCGGTGTTAAAAGAGACTAAATCAATTTCTTGATTTTCGTCTAAATATTTCACCATTTTTTCTATAGCATTTTCTTTATATATATTGTCATCTGAAGTCCAAGTGAAATATTCGCCTGTTGCTTTTTTAAATCCTATATTTAAACTTGCAGGAAGTTTTAGGTTTTTGTCGTTTTGTATTACTGTTATTTTGAAACTTTGTTCCGCAAATTTGTTGATAATATCTTGAGTATTGTCATTGGAGGCATCATTAACAATTATTAGTTCCCAGTTTTTGTATGTCTGGTGCAAAATACTGTTAATGGATTCTTCAATGTACTTTTCTCCATTGAATGTTGGTAGTATTATACTAACCTTTTTCATCAAAACAAAAATCCATTTTTTGTAATACTGTAATAAATTATATATAAAAAATTTATGAAGTGTAAAAAAATCTTGTAAAAGCAAATTTATGGTGTATTATAATAAACAAGATAACAGAAATACATATGTGCCTGTAGCTCAGCTGGATAGAGTGTTTGGCTACGAACCAAAAGGTCGGGGGTTCGAATCCCTCCAGGCACGCCATAAAAAAGAGATGATTGATGTCATCTCTTTTTATATTTTGTATTTTAAAATGCAAAATATAAATTTACTCTTCTGTCTCTTTTATTCTATTCATTATAGATAGCCTTTGTCCCAATGTTCTATAATATTCCTCAAGATAAACATCTTTTGGGGACTGCTCGTAATTGGCATGAAAATCGTCGCTTTGTGGTTGTTTATCTATATTGTTATCTGTTTGTATTCTTTGGGCTTTCTTTTCTTTGCGCTTTTTTCCTTCAGATCTTGATGCATGTTGAAGATTTTTTATAAACGCATCGTGTCTATTAGTTATTTGTGATATCATTTTTTCTTTGCTTTCTTAAATATTCGTAAATACAGAAATTGGTTTTAACGATTATGTATTTTGAAATTCACTGAAAACTTTCTGTTTTTGTCAAAAAGTTTATTTGTTATGCACGGATATTTAATTTATTATAATTTCTTTCTGTGATAGTTCCGCAACGGCCTATTATATTGCCATCATCATCACAAGTATTGTAATAAATGGTTCCGCCATAAACATCTGGTTTAATTCTTGTAATTTGATTTGCATTAACAAGTTCACAATCTTCCTTTTTAGTTTTTTTGTCAGTATAGCGAACATTTACAAATGTAGGTAAAACATTGAGCGACCCAGTAGCACCGGAATTTAAGGGACAAGAACACATCGTCATAATTTACTCCTTACTTTTATTTCAACATTCAATTAAAGTTGTGCCAAAAAAATATTTAATAAAAAGTATTGTGTCAATTTACAATATTTTACAAAAAATCTTTATGTGCACCAGTTTCATTATCATAAAGACATATTGGTACAACCTAAATTATATTGCATTCTAAATTATGACTTAATAAAAATTTATTGTTTATATATTTTTTGTACTTTACATTGTAGAATGTAAAAAACGCAAGATATTTTTTGTTTGAATTTTATACAAACGAAAACAATTTAGGAGAGTGTATTATGTTAATTTCAAGAATTGGTGCAAATCTAGGTGTAAATAATTTTTCTTTTGGCACCAAACAAAATCAAAGAGTTTCTTTTTCAATGCCTTGTGATACTGTAACTTTTAGTGGAAAAGTTTCACAAGAAGATAAAAAGCCACAATTAAAAGAAAAAACAATTTATATTTTCTTAGGTGCACCTGCGAGTGGAAAAGGCACACAAGCAGAAAAACTTGCTGAAGAGTTAGATATCGCTCATATATCAACAGGTGACTTGTTAAGAGAAGAAGTTAAAAATGGTACTGAGTTGGGCATCGAAGCAGCAAAATATATGAATAGTGGAAAACTTGTTCCAACTGAATTATTCCAAAAATTATTAATTGGAAGAATTTCTCAAGATGATTGTAAAAAAGGCTATATTTTAGATGGATTTCCAAGAACAGAAGAACAAGCAGAAATGATTGATGAATTAAATCAAACTGATAATGCAAAAATTAAAGTAATTCAATTGTCAGTTGATGAAGAAAAACTTCTTGAAAGAATGCTATCAAGAGCAAAAGTTCAAAATAGGGCAGATGATACTCCTGAAAAATTAAAGACTAGAATTGATGTTTATAATGGAGTAAGAGATACGCTTGTGAGATATTATGGCGATAAGGTTGTAAACATTGATGCTAATAAGGATATACAAGGTGTTAAAGCACAAATTGATGAAAGTATCCAAGAAGACCTAGTTTAATTTTAAATTTATACAAAAAGAGAGAAGACCAATTTGGTCTTCTCTCTTTTTGTGTTGAATGATATTTAAATATCATCCAAAGCATCAACACCTGGGAGGACTTTCCCTTCAATAAATTCTAATGAAGCACCACCACCAGTTGAAACATGTGTAAAATCATCGGCATCTTGGAATTGTTTTGCAGCGGCAACAGAATCACCACCACCAATTACAGATGTTGCTCCATTTTTTGTTGCTTCAACAATGGCAGCAAGAACGGATTGAGTCCCTTTTGAAAATTTAGGATTTTCAAATACTCCAACAGGTCCATTCATTAGAATTGTTTTTGAAGATTTTAATACATTGGCAAATTTTTCTCTTGATTCAATTCCTGAATCTACACCCATAAATCCTTCTGGGATTTCATCTATTTTAACTATTTTTGTTGTTCCATTTCCTGAAAAATCATCAGTTGCTAATACATCGGTATCGAAAATTAAGTTTACACCTTTTTCTTCTGCTTTTTTCATTATTGCTCTTGCTACATCAATTTGGTCGTCTTCGCATAATGAATTTCCAATTTCGCCACCATTTGCTTTAACAAATGTGTATGCCATTCCGCCACCGATTATTAAATTGTCAACTTTATCTAATAAGTTTTCTAAAACCCCGATTTTAGATGAAACTTTTGAACCGCCAACAACTGCAGTGAATGGTCTTTCGGGATTTTCTAGTGCTTGAGATAAACATCTAATTTCCTTTTCCATTAATAATCCAGAAACAGCAGGCTTTAAAACTTCTGCTAATTTTGCAGTTGAAGTATGGTTTCTATGTGCTGCTCCAAATGCATCATTTACATAAAAATCACCCAATTGGGCAAGTTCTTTTGCAAAAGTCATATCATCATTTTTTGCTTCTTCTGCTTTGTAAAATCTTATGTTTTCAAGTAGTGCGATTTGTCCTTCTTTTAAATTTGCTACCATTTCTGGTGCATCTTTTATATCAGGAATAAACACAACTTCTTCTCCAAAAAGGTCTGACATATACTCTGCGACTGGTTTTAATGAGTATTCTTCGTTTCTTTGTCCTTTTGGTCTGCCCAAGTGAGCCATTAATACAATTTTTGCACCTTTGTCTTTCAAATAATCGATGGTTGGACGAATTGCTTGAATTCTTGTGTCATCTGTAACGTTTTTATTCTCATCAAGTGGAACATTGATGTCTACTCTTACTAGTGCTCTTTTCCCTTTTATGTCCTCTAAGTCTTTGATTGATTTTTTTAATCCAACAGTGTTATTTGCTGAATCATTGTTTATCCCTTTAAAAGAGATATTACTCATATAATTGTTTCTGATGGCCAAACTTGCAGCAGATGACATTTCTGCACAATTAAAATCGGATACATTACGATTTTGAACGCTTTTTTGAACACGATAATCCGCTCTTGGCTGTAAATTTGCAGCACTAAGAGCAATTCTTTGAATTGACATTGAGACCTCCTAATTTTTCCTCGAACTCTGTCGAACTTTTTTCGTTCGCCTGTCTTTCAAATCATGACCAAAAAAAAATTTGCTGTTATTCAACCAAAATGTAAAAATATTGAAACAAAATTTTGCTTATGTTTTATTCTTTTCTTGCTGGGCTTCTTTATGTAACTGCTTCATAGAATTATTTTTTTGCAAAAAAAAAAGCTGCTCTGCAGCTAATACTTAATAATCTTGGGAGGAGATTTGGGGATTTGTTACAATTATAATAATTCACTTTTACAAAAATGTTTATAATTTTTAATGTGATTTTAATAAAAATTTACAATCTATTGATTTAATTTAATTAACTGGAAAAAATATGTTTTTTTTCATAAAATCATGTTAAGAGGTGGAGCATGTTAAATAGTTTATTTATGTTGGTATTTGTTTTTTTCTTTTTATATATTGCGATTTTTACAATATATTTCTTGGTAATTGTTATAGCAAGCGCAGTTAATTTTAAGGATAAAGATACGTCTGAAGTGCCAAAGGAATATAAGAATATTATTGTTGTTATTTATTCTCACAATAATGAAAAAACTATTGTTAATTTATTAGAACAGTTGAATAAACAAAATTATCCAAAAGGCAATTATCAAATACATATAATTTTAGACAATTGTAGCGATAATTCTTCAAATAAACTAGAATTTGTTGGTGGGGCTAAAATATGGAGATTATCTGATGAAACTCCATTTGGCAGAGATAAAGCAATTTCTTGGCTCCTTGAAAATCTAATGTCATTTAAGAAAGTAGATGGTTACGTTTTCTTAAATGCAAATAGAATAGTAAAAAATGATTTTTTATTTAATGTAAATGAAGCGCTTCAATCTCATTCTGTAGCTGTTGGTTCAAGTGAAGTTTACTTGGAAGATGCGGACTTCTACGAAAATATTTGGGCAAATGTTAATGAGTATAATGCTGATGTTATGAAGTTGGGAAGAGCAAAATTAGGGCTTGCTGTTCCAATTGATTCTGATGTTTTAGCAATGAGACACGAAGTTCTCGAAAAGGTTAGATGTATTGATTTTAAAGATGCTAATTCAGAATTGAAATATTCTTTCCTTTTAACAAAAGTTGGTTATCCTCCAATATTTGTTCCACAAATTAAGACTTATGTTTCTTCTGCTGATTATGAAGTAAGAAGACCATCATTCTCTTTTAAAATGAATTTATTTACACATTGTTTTAATTTCAAGATGTGGTCTAATATCGAATTTGCAGAATTTTTGTTTTCTTTATTAAAACCAAATCCATTGATTTTGATTATGTTGTTAATAGTTGTTGGTGTGTATTCATTCAATTATTCATTTGTTTTTGATATGAAGTTAATTGTTTTGATTGCACTTGTACTAGCCGTTACGTTTGGTGTTTCTATCTATAGATCACATTTATATGTAAAACCATTATTGTACTTGTTATCTTGTCCATTTTTTACTTTATCTGAAGTTCTTGCAGATGCGGCTTTAGTTAGAAAGATATTCAAATTTAAGAAGAAAATTCAAAAGAGTAATGTAGAAAAAATAACCGTTCCAGTAAGTGTTACGAATGGAAGAAGTGTGTTCCCTTGTTCTATAGATTTGATATCTGAAGGTGGATTTAAAAAAGCTGTATTCAGATATAAAAACAAAAAACAAGAAACAGTTCAAAGTTATGTTAGAATGTGCGATGCTGTAAAAAACATTTCTGATATTCTTGAACAACATGGATTTAGAATTAAAATTTGCCAATCTTGTGCGTATTTTTCACCTAAAATAGATGGCACTAACAATATGATTAAAGGTTATTGTAATCAAAAATTGGTACAAGATCCAAATTATACTGATTTGCCAGAAACTTTATTGTGGTCATCTTGTGAATATTACATTCCTGAAGAAGTAAATAAAGTTATTGATATTTCTGACTATATCAAGAATAGATAGAATGTTACAAAATATAAAGAAAGACTTCTTGTATATTAAAGTTCTATGAAAAAAATCCGATAAAGATAATACATGTGTCATAACTATTGGAGAAAATAGAATGGGCTTATCATCATTACAAGGAAGACTTTTAATGATAGTCGGCAGACAGAGTGATATTCAGCTGGAAGAAATGGATATCTCACAAAGACAGAATGAATTAGCTTGGTTACAAGAAGATGCTGCAAAGGATTATACGGAAGCGAAAACAAATACCAAGCTGGTTATAAATGTTCGTGAAGATGGCGATTCTTTTGTGTCTGAACATGTTGATTTGACATATGAAACAATGGCTGAAGAAGGGATAATTCCTGTTACTCCGAATAATGAAATTCTATTAAAGAAAGATGAAGATGGTAATTGGATTATTCCAAAAGATAAAGATGGAAGAAACATAATTCAAATTAAAAATGGTAGAGCAATCGTTGCTGGTGATCCAAATCAATATTTGATAAGAGATGGTTCTAAATATCTATCTGATGCAGAAAGCATTTCTGATGCGTTTAAGAATGGTTCTTTGTATATGTTAGATACGAAAGACCCACAAAGTGGAAAAATATCTGCTATGGGTATTGCTCAATCTGATATGGAATGGGTTCTTGATACATCTGATGATGCTGCGGCAGAAACAAAATACCAATATGAAATGGCTAAGTTATCAAGACACGAAAATACGTACGATACAGAAATGAATAGACTTGAAACTGAATATGAAGCACTAACTAAAGAATATGAATCTGCAACAAAAGCAATAGATGCTAACGTAGAAAGAACATTTAATCTATTCCAAGATAGTTAGTAAAGAAAATATAAAGAAGAAGGGCAAAAAAGCCCTTCTTCTTTTTTGTTAAAAATTGTTAATAAATAAAAAAACATAAAAAATTTAGGGCAATTAAATAATTTATTTGTTTTAATAGTTGTATAAGGGGTGGACATGGTAAACGGTATAAGTATAAATCAAGATTTGCAAATTCCAACGCAAGTATTAAAATCAGAAAACGTTCAAGAAACTATTTCAAAGTCGAAACAGGTTGTTACAGATAATTTTGAAAGTAATTCGGCAGCAAAAGCAGTTGCAGGTAATGCTTCCGACCCTGATGTGATGAGAAATACCATTTTATTACTCCCTCCTCTTGCACTTGCTAATAGTTTTATCGAAACAAAAATTGCAGGAAATGAAACATCTAGTGTTCTTGCAAAGATGGCTAATTGGGGTGACAAGATATCTGGCAAATTAAAGTTAGATAAATTATTATCTAAAGATACTAGTAAAAAAGTGTCTGATTTTTTTGCAAATAACAGATTTACAAAATATTTTACGAAATCATATAAAGCAATTCCTAAATCATCTTTTGCAAAAGGAAGTACTTTAACAGATAAATTTTCACAAGAATTAATTGGTGCTTTGAAATCAATAGATGCTGAATCGTTAACTTCGTCGTTGTCAAAAGAAACAGTTGATGTTCTTAAAAATATAGCAACAGAATCTACTACTTCTGTAAAAATCCCTGTTAAAGATTTATTAGGTGCTACTGATGAATTGATTTCAAAAGGAATTACAACTGTTGAACAAGGCGGTTTAATACCTAAAAAGATAAATATTTCTGGAATTAGAAATAAATTAAAAGCGGCTGATTTGCAAATGGGTAAAACAGGGCTAGGAAATATTTTCTCAAAAGGTTTCTTAAAAGCTAAAGATACAGTTACTTTTGGTGGCGGGTTACTTGGTTTGGCATTTACTGCAAACTCAATTATTCAAGCAATAAAAGCAACAAAAGAAGCACCAAAGGGTGAAAAAAGAGCAACGTTTATGCACGTGCTTTCAGAACAATATGTAGGTTTATTATTGTTCCAACCAAGTGTTAACTTACTTTATAAGTTAGGTGGTAATAAATATAGAGGTATGAGCGTTCAAGGCAGGAATGCATTAAAGGATTTAATTCAAAAAACGAATGCAGATACTACCTTAACAAAAGAAGCTTATAAAATTGCTAATTTACAGAAAAAACTTTTATTAAAAGGAGTTGATAGTTCTAAAGTATCTGAACTTGCTGGTAAAAGTTTAGGTGAAGCAAAAACATTATTTAAATCATTAAAAAATAGTGGTGCTAAATTGAAATTCTGGGAAAAACCATTAAAAGCAGCAGCTACAGTTTTAGATACAGGATTAGATTCAATTAAAAATCCATCTTCTTTAGGAAAAGCAAGTGGAAAATTAAAAGGCTTTATGGGTGGACTTGGTCGTTTCTTAGTTATATTTATGGTTTTACAACCATTATTACAAAAGCCAGTAACAAAATTATGTCATAAGATTTTTGGTGAACCAAAAGCATATCTTGCAAAACAAAAAACATCAACTGAAAATACAAATAAAAACAACGAAAATAATCTTGTTGGACAAGATGTCAGTTCTCCAGCAACTGGTTCAGAAACAAATTTATTAAAGATTTTTAATAAAAATGCTGCACCAGTACAACAAAGTGATGTAGTTGCATCTAATGCTAATCCATCAGCAATGCAACCAGTGTCTCAATTGAGCAATAACGAAGAAATTCCTGCTTTGGGTATTTTTAATAGAGATAAATCTAAAAAAGAAGAAACAGGTTATATTCCTTCTATTAAAGTAGACAATTCTCATTTGTTAAAAAGGGAAAAAGAAATAGAAGAACAAGTTGATAGATTTATCGCGGAAAAAGACAAATCTTTAAATCAATTAAAAAGAGCATAATTTAACAAATTATTGAAATGATGCTAAAATTCTTTTATGCTTCTTCAAAATCTATCTTTATACTTAGAATACCTTGAAGTAGAAAGAGGTTTGGCAAAAAATACAATAGATGCCTATAGGCGAGATTTGTATTCGCTCATTTCACATCTTCAAAGTTTATCTGTTCTTGAGATGGAGTCTATAAAAAGACTTCATCTGAATATGTATATCAAAAATTTATATGAAAAGAATTATACGCCATTTACCATTGCTAGACAGATAGCGTCAATAAAAGGGTTTTTTAAGTGGGCAAATGTTAGTGAATTAATTGTGAATAATCCGGCATTAGCAATAGAACAGCCAAAACTCCCCAAAAGACTCCCTCAGGTGTTGTCTTTTAATGAAATAAAAAAACTTTTGTCTGAAAATATGAGTGTGCTAGATAAAGCAGTTTTTGAGTTGTTATATGCCTGTGGACTTAGAGTTTCTGAATTGGCTGATATTCCTTTGAACAATATTGATTTACATTCAAAATATGTTAGATGTTTAGGAAAAGGTTCCAAAGAGAGAATTGTTCCAATAGGCAATCAGGCATGTCTTGCAATTAAGGAATATTTAAAAGAACGTGAATATATTTTAAAAAAGAATAATATTGCATCTAAATACTGTTTTTTGAAACGGAAT
>JAFQOI010000099.1 GCA_017403285.1 bacterium | reverse complement strand
TTATTATTTTATGTATGAAAAGTTAAAGGGAGAAAGCATTAAAGAAATAAAAGATGGTTCTTCTTTAGATTATTTAATGGGAGAAACAATAGCTTTATTACATGTTGCTTTAAAAAACATTGAATCAAAAGAAGAGTTTTACCATAATTCATTATTAGGAGAACTATCAAGTTGGATAAAAGAATCTTTTGAAAAAAGCAACTATAAATATATCAATAAAGAAGAGTTTGAATCAATAGAAAATGAACTAGCTAGTGTCTATGATAAACTTGAAAAGCAATTAATTCATCGAGACGTTCATTTTGATAATTTCTTATTTTATAATAATAAGTTTTCAGGATATATTGATTTTGATTTAAGTCAAATTAACATTAGAATATTTGATATTTGCTATTTTCTTTTAAGTTTGTTATCTAATCAAGAAGAATTTATAATAACAATAGATAAATGGAAAAATGTGATTAGTAATGTAATAAGTGGATATCAAAAACACATTAAATTAAATGAATATGAAATTAAAGCTATTCCTTTAGTTATGAAGTGTATTGAATTATTATTTATAGCTTATTTTAATAACATAAACGATGACAAATCAGCTACAGAAGCGTTAAGAATTTATAACATTGTCAAAAATGATTTATAAAAATATTTTACTTTGTAAAATATTAGATATTAAATCCTTTTGTGTTATAGTATAATATTACTAAGAGGTGTAAGTATGGATCAAGAAAGAGAAATTTATGTAATAGGAGATTTGCATGGTGACTATGACTTAATAGATGCAAAATTAGTTGATCAAAGAAAACTTGTCGAAAAACATAATGTTTTGTTTGTTGCTGGTGATGCTGGATTTATTAATTCATATGAAACAAAAGACTCTATTTTACAAAGAAAACAATATCTTAATAAAATACCTTTCATTGTAATCGCCGTCTTAGGAAATCACGAAAATTACGATATTATTGAAAAATTACCGATTGTAGAATTGTTTGGTGGAAAGTGTTATAAAGAAGATGGAGTGGATGTTTATTATGCATTGAATGGACAAATATTTGATATTGATGGAACTATGTTTTTCACTTACAATGGTGGGCTTTCTATTGATAAAGAAAAGCGATTGGAATACGAAGAAAAATATGGGGTAAAATTATGGTGGGAACAAGAAGTAAATGTTGATGATTTTGATGATGTGTTTAAAAAGATAATTACACAAAAAATAGATTATGTAATAACACACGATGTTCCAAGAAGTATATTTTTTAAGTTAACTCCATTTATACCAGGAAGATTTAAAAACAACCCTTGTGCACTACATGACTGTTTTGAAAAAGTGTATTCTCTCCGTAATTTTAAGCATTGGTATGCAGGTCACTACCATCCAAGTTATCCAGTGACTATTGAAAATGTAACAGTTTTACCTGTGGGATATATGACAAAAATAAAATGAGCAATTTAAATTGCTCATTTTTTAAATTTTATTTAATTTCTATTAAATCAGAATAGATATAGAAATTAGTAGATGTTGAATCAAATTCCCAAGTTGTTTTATGTTTTAAAACAATGTAAATTGTTCCGTCACTTGTTCTTGTAATTTTATTTCCTTCAGCAACTGCATTATCAGATAAAACGATTATTTCAACATCATTTTCGATGTTTGTTTTTTCTACGTATGTGATTGATGTTGCAGACAATTCTTTTGTTTCATTCATAGCTAAACTTATTTCTTTGTCAAAAGTAAGTTTATATTTGTTATCAGAGAAGAATGAAACATAATTAGTTGTAAATGCAACATTACCATTAAGAATTTGTGTCATAATATATGTAGAATCTACTTTATTGAATGTCCATAACCAATAGATATGACCACGAGCATTTCCTTCTTGAATGGCTTCTTTTGAAACTGTAGATTGTTGTGATGCAAGGCCTACACCACTTGCAAGATAAGAATTAACAGATGTCCAATATTCTTCATTATTATTTCTATATACAGTTCCTAAATATGAAACTTGAACAGCTGGGTCATAAGTTTTTAGTTGAGTTGCAACATTTGAATCGAAAGTAATTAAAGTAATTCTGTTATACCAACCATATTCTTTAGCAATTTCGATTGCTTTTTTCCCCGTTTCAACTTTGCCATCTTTAATTTCAACAACCATAGTCTTTTCACTATATTTTTCTGAAGCAAAGGCTGATAAAACTTCTTCGTAAGAAGGAATATGGTAGTCGTAAGTTAATTTACCTTTTGGGGTTCTTAAAGGGATTTCTTGTAATACACTTAAATTTGTTGTGGCAACATTGTAATTGTGTAAAGCATCTGTATAATCTTTAGTGCTTCCGTTATGAATAACTGCTAATTTATTATCTTTTGTCAAATGAATATCAATCTCAACAGCATTAGCACCACTATCATATGCATATTTGAAAGATTCTACTGTGTTTTCCGGATAATCACATGATTGATTATCTTGTGTGTTTCCTGATCCTCTATGACCCGTTGCATAAGGAACAGATAATAAAGAGTGCGTATGGTTAACAACTAATGATGATTTTTCGTCAACATTAAATACTGTGTTGTCGTAAATCAATTCAACTTGTCTTTGAACATTATCATTAAAGTTTGCAAGAATTAATTTACAACCTGATAATGCGCCATCGATAACTGAGTATGAATCTCCGTTTTTGGCGTTTGCAACGATACTATATCCAAGTCCGACAGCTTTTGATACATTATCTTTTGTCAATAAATTAGAATCAATCATAATAAGATTGCAATATAATTTTCCAGCTTTTCTACAAACAGAGCCAACTTCTTCAAGTGTAGTAAAATTACCAATTTCAGTTGGAATATAACCCAAGCGCGCATAAGACATGCATTCGTGTGCTTTTTGTAGTACTTTTTCGTTTGATGACCAAATAGTCAAATCAATAATTCCATAAGAAGAGCATATATCATTTACCATCAGTAGTGATTCTTCGTCTTCGACATGAATGTTTGGAATATAAGCGCTTTTTGTTTCTAAGAACAAATCGTTAAGATTTAAATCCATTTTTTGTTCGTTAATATTATATAATTTGTCATTTTTAACTTTTACATAGTATTGTTGAACATCTAGTCCTACACCATAAATTTCATCTGTTGATGAACCAGATGCAATTATGTGAGGTTTCAAAGCATCGATTTTATCATCATAAATATTAACAATAGAATCTTTTGGATCGGCAGAAGAGGCTTTAATCATTGTTTCATCTAATTGAACTTTGATATTGCTTACTTCAACATCTGCCTGGCTACATTGGAATCCAAATCCACCAGAAGATATATTAGGTAGAGTTACAGTAAATGAAGTTGTGTAATCACCTGTGCTTAATTCGCAAAAGACGTCTCTATCGTGTAAATCAAGTTTCATATGAACAATGTCATTAGCATTAAGTAAACCTGGTCCACCATTTGACCAAGATGATTTATATGGATATGAATATTGGTCTTCAGCGTAAACATAAGTTAATTCTATAGAATTTGCATCGTTTGTTTTTCTTCTAAAATCAAATTGATAGTATGGATATTTTTGAGATGCGCTTTCTTGATCTCTAAACACTAAACCAAACCATCTTGTGTTATCTGCAGAATCCTTGAATTTAACATCACATTCTACTGAGTAATTAGTGGAAAATTCTTCAGGTAAATCATAAGAAATTCTATGCCAGTTTGCAGCACCGCCACCCGCGTTTTTACAATTTAGATTTATATTGTCTGTAATGATAATATTACTTGACTTTCCAGAATGAAGATTATATTCAACCAAATCAGGAAGGTATGGCATATTGTATCTGTTTTCTTCGTCTTCATTAACTGATATTTTAACTGTGAATAGTAAATTTTTCTTGTTGTATGCTTGGATTGTATAAACACCGTTTTCATTTAAAGAAACGATAGAATCATTTATTTCGATGCCATTATCGCTAGTTTTAAATTCAGCTTTTCCACTGAATACTCTAGAATAATCTATTTTTTCTAAATCGAACGTTTCATTTTTAGTCCCGTAATAGTATATTACATCATATGATGAATTTACTGTTGCGTAAGCATCTTTCTTTGCGGGAGGTTCGTCAGATGTTGTCTCGCTAATATCTATTGTTGGTGTGATTTCAGATGGTTCTGTGCCTGAGTTAGTGCTTTGCTCAGAAGAATTAGGTGAAGATGGTTGTTCTGATGGTGTTTGGTTTCCACAACCACCAAGCGCTAGTGCTGTAAGCAATAGTATTAGTAATTTGTTTTTCATTTGTCTAACCTTCTTTCTTGTAATTTTTTGCTAGACCACCAATGCTTGTTTCTTTATATTCGTGGCTTAAGTCTTTTCCTGTTTCATACATTGTTTTAACAACAGTGTCAAAAGATATTTTTCTTGTTCCTTTTAAAAATTTGGCTAGATTTGCAGCATCTATCGCTCTTAATGCAGCAACAGCATTTCTTTCTATACATGGAATTTGAACTAATCCATTAATTGGATCACAAGTCAATCCTAAATGATGTTCCAATGCTATTTCTGCAGCATATTCAATTTCTTCAACACTTTCATCTTTTAAATAAGCGATAGCTGCTGCTGCCATAGAACAGGCTGATCCTATTTCTGATTGACAACCAGCAAACGCTCCACTAATAGAAGCATTTGTTTTAATAACATTTCCTATAATTCCTGCCACAGCTATAGCGTCAATTATTTTTTCTTTATTTAAATTGTTTTTTTGTTTTAAATAAAAGATAGAAGCAGGCAGAACTCCGCAGGCACCACACGTTGGCGCTGTTACAATTTTCCCACCACTCGCGTTTTCTTCACTCACCGCGAAGGCATAGCTACTTACCAAACGTAATTCTTTTATGTCACTAGATTCTTGTAATTCTATTGAATTATACAGTTGAGCAGCTTTTCTTAATACATGAAGTCCTCCAGGAAGCTCACCATCTTTTGTAAGGCCATTACTAATTGATGATTCCATAGTTTCATATACTTTTTCTAAATGCTTTTTAATATCTGTCCCTTCAAATTTATATACTAATTCGCACAAAGATATTTTTTCTTTTTTGCAAAATTCTTTAATTTCATCAAATGATTTAAAAGGGTATACGTCTTTTTTGATGATTTTTTTATTTGAGCCATCTAGTATTACGTCACCACCACCAACAGAAAAAAATTTAAGACTATCTAATAAATTCCCGTTAAAGTCAAAAAGATCAAATACCATTGTATTTGGGTGAGTGGTAATTTGATCAAAATTGAATTTTATTTCTACATTTAGTGATTTAAGTGTTTGATAAATTATTCTGTCCGTTAAATGCCCTTTTCCTGTCAAAGCTAAAGAACCATAAAGGGTCGCGATAATTTTATGAACATTACTATAGTTATCTAAAATGTAATTACAAGCTGTCTCTGGTCCCATTGTATGAGAGCTGCTAGGACCATGTCCAATTTTATATAAATGTATTAACGATTCCATAAAAAATGCCTCCGTTATACATTTATTATACACTATTTATTATTTTTTGCGTTAGATATTTTATCATATTTGAAAATATTATTTTCAAAATTTGTTAACAATTGTTTTTCGTCATCAATTTTACTAAGTCCTTCATCTAATAAGTTATCAATTAGTTGATTGATTTTTATTCCTTTATGTTCATATAGATAATATGCCAATGAACCAGGTATGTTGTTTATTTCGTTAAAATATAGTTTTGATGTTTCGTTATCAAACAAAAAATCTATTCTAACAACAAGACTTGCATGAAGATTTTTGTATATTTTGATGGCAGAATCTTCGATTTCTTTTTTTAAGGATGATGGAATTTTTGCTGGTAATTCTTTATTTTGACCAGCAAGAGATTTTTCGTCATTAACATACTTATCTTCATATGAAAGTAAATGGCTCGAACTTACTTTTTCGATTTCCGATAAAATATATTCATTATTCTTCTTGAATAAAGCAATATTAAATTCTTCAAAATTTGTTAACTGTTTTTCTACTATTATCTTGTTAGTGAGTTTGAACAAAGTACTACAATTTTCAATGAATTCATCGATAGACTTGGCCGAGTAAACGCCAATACTACTTCCTAAATCTGAAGGCTTTGTGATTATAGGGAATCCAATATCATATAACTCGGTCAATAATTTATTTTTGTTGTTGAAAAACTCGTTTTTTTCAATTTCAACATATTTCAATGTGTCGACGCATGCCAGTTTTTTTGCTAAGACTTTGTCATGCCCAATAGTTGCCGAATATAAATTTTCGGCTATTACGTCAATATTTAACGTTTTAAAGAATGAGTAAAGTGTTCCGTCTTCACAATATTTCCCGTGTTCTACAATCCAAACTGCATCAAAAAAAATTTTCTTGCCTCTTTGTTTGATAAATTTTTTATTTGCCTTAAATATAATTTTATCTCTTAATTTTGGTTTTAAATTTTTATAATAATCTATTTTGTTCAAATTTTTATTTAAATAAAATTCACCATTTTTATGATAGCATAATAGTAATTTATATTTGCCATAGTATTTATTTGATATTTGTAATGCTGTTATTATGCTTATTTCATGTTCTACAGAATCTCCGCCAAATACTAATAATATTTTGTTCATATTTTCACCTCAAAAAAACATCTGGAACATCATTTTCAATTAAAATAGTTAGTTCCTGGTTTTTGTAATTTTCTTCTAAATAAGTATATGCTTCTTTAAAAGAATTAAATGACAAATGATTTTTTATTAGATTAGAAAAAGTTGGTTTTTTAATTAGTATAATTATGTCACAGATGCGGTTTATCATTTTGGCTATTTCTTCATTTTCTTTTTTCATATTTTTTCCTTGTTCTATAATTCCAGGTGTAATTATTACCTTCATATTTTTGTGATAGCTCAACTCAATCAAAGCGTTTTTAAATCCAACATAATTACTATTATATGAGTCATCAATAAAAAGCCAGTGATTAATCGTGAAGACAGATAGTCTATGATCAACATTTTTAATCAAAGGAATTGTATTAATCATATCATCGAAGGGAATATTTAAATAATAAGCCACTGATATTGCACATGCTAAATTTGATACATTATGATCTCCATAAAGATTTGTTGTTGTTGAAAAAGAGTTGCCTTTACTTATTATTTTAATTTTTTTGTTTCTAGTTATTTCGTCAAATGATTGTTCAATTTTTATATCTGATTCTTTCTCTTTTGTAGAAAAGGAAAGTGTGTTTTTAGCGTCTACATATTTTATATATTCATCATCATTATTGATTATGGATATTAGTTTGGAGTTATTTATTAATTTTATTTTTTCTAGCATAATATTTTCTTTTGTTTTAAATGTTTTTAAGTGTTGGTTCCCAACACAAGTTAAAACAGAAATATCAAAATTATAATTTTTTAGAAACTTATTCATTCCGTTTTTGCTATCAACACCTATTTCTAATATTACTATTTGATGGTACGGCTTTAAATGTTCGTTTATTGTTTTTGTTATTCCATTTAAAGTGTTGTATGATTCTTGTGTGAATAGCACTTTATATCTTGATTTTAACAATTCATAAATATATTTTTTACAGCTGGTTTTTCCATAACTGCCAGTAATACCTATAACTAAAGGATTTACATTCTTTAATTTTCTTTGTGCTTTTTTTATATATATTTTTTGAATTATTCTTTCAATAAAAACAGATATTGCAAAACTAAAATAATAAAGTAATAGATTATAAAATAAGAATATATAGAGTGCAGTTTTTGAACTTGTATAATTAATAATGATAATGTTTACTAAAAAAAGAGAAAAGAAACAAATAAAATGACGTATAATTCTTTTTGTAATTTTAATGTTCATATTTTTTCTTTTGTGTGTGAACATCAATGCTAACATTAATATAAAAATTCTGTTGTGCTTTAGCAAAAAGAAAGAAACAAATGTTAAAACAATCTTATATAGTATCTTGAGAACGCTTTTTTCGTACATAAGTAATCTTTTAAAACTATAGTATTGATTCTGTAATATTTTAGTTGTATATAAGAATTCAAACAACTGAAAAACAAAAAGTAAAACTAGCAATTGTAAGTTATTCATTTTCAACTAGCTCCTTTATGATTTTGTTTATAATTTCTATATTGGATAAATAAAAAAAATGATTTCCATCAAGCATGATTAAATGTGCTTTTTTGTTTGCTTTTAATAATCTTTTTCCTAAATATGGAGGTGTAATGGTATCGTTTTTTCCATAAATTAATAGAGTTTCTATTGAAAGTTTCTTAAACTGTTTTAATCCGCTTTTATTAATGATGTTTGACATCGTTTTTTTCATGACTGGGGATAAATACTTGTAATCCTCAGAACCCATTTTTTGACTTATAAAATTGAAAAAATTAATTCTTTTGATTATTTTATATAAGAATATTTTTATATAAGTTAAAATGGTTTTATCTTTGTTTATTATAGAGGGAGATAATAATACTAAATAATTGACTTTTGTTTTTTCTGCCAAAAAAACCGCGAGTTTTCCACCAAAAGAATGACCAACAATGATGTCTAGGTGAAAGTTATTAAGTGATAGAAAATTATTTATTTCATTAACATAGTTTTCAATTTCATATGGTTTTTTAAGTGCTTCATTTTCACCGAATCCAGGCAAGTCTATGACTATTGTGTTTGCGTAATCAATAATTTCTGTGGTTTGTCTAAAGTAGCTTTTATCACATCCCCAACCGTGTAAAAACAATATTGTTTTGTAATTTATATTAATAATTTTATGAATGTAGTTAATTGTATACATTTTCTCACCATTATATTATATGATTCCTAAAAATGGCTTTTTCATAAAAAAAATATATTTTTTACTTGTAAAAAATATAATGTTTGCTATAATAATGTTAAAGGAGGATTTGTTATGGGGGTTTTGTTTTATGTTTGGGCGATGCTTTTGGTTGTTTCTGTTATTATAGAAATAGCCACAACAGATTTAACTAGTTTTTGGTTTTCTATTGGGTCCTTAGCTGCTTTGATTTTTAACTTATTCCTTGGAGACAAATTGGTTTGGTTACAAATTTTAGTGTTCTCAGTAGTATCTATCCTTGCAATTTTATTTGTCAGACCTATTGTTAAGAAAAAATTGAAATTATCTGATAAATCTACCGAGATTAATGATCTGGTTGGGAAGTATGCTTTGGTCACTTCTAAAATCAACGAAGGTCAAATGGGACTAGTAAAAATTCACGGCGTAGAGTGGGTGGCTCTATCGAAAGATGGAAAAGAGATAGGCATAGGCGAAATGGTTTATGTTGACGAAATTAATGGCAATAAATTAATTGTCAAAAAAAATTAAATATGGAGGTAAAATATGATAGTATTTAGTTCGCAAGTTGGCATTGTTGTTGTTTTATGTATTATTGCAGTTTTAGTTTTAGTTGCTTTGTTTTGTAGTGTTGTTGTTGTGCATCAAACAGAGGCATATATTGTTGAGAGAATTGGTAAATATAATTCTACATTAGATGTTGGATTTCATTTAATAATCCCTTTCTTTGATAAAGTTGTAAAAAAAGTATCATTAAAAGAGCATGTTGCTGATTTTAAGCCACAACCTGTAATTACAAAAGATAATGTTACAATTCAAATTGATACAGTTGTCTTTTATCAAATTACAGATGCTAAATTATTTACATATGGTGTTTCTAATCCGATGGCAGCCATCGAAAATTTAACAGCCACTACTTTAAGAAATATCATTGGTGATTTAGAATTAGATGCCACATTGACATCTAGAGATGTAATTAACTCAAAAATGAGAATGATTTTAGATGAAGCAACAGATCCTTGGGGAATTAAAGTAAGAAGAGTAGAATTGAAAAATATTATTCCACCAAGAGATATTCAAGAAGCAATGGAAAAACAAATGAGAGCCGAAAGAGAAAGAAGAGAAAAAATTCTTCAAGCAGAAGGCGAAAAGAAATCAGCAATCCTTATTGCCGAAGGTGAAAAAGAATCAGTTGTTTTAAAAGCAGAAGCAAAAAAAGCAGCTCTAATTGCAGAAGCAGAAGGTATATCAAAATCTATTCAATTAATTAATGAGGCAAATCCATCTCAAGCATACATTACTTTAAAAGGGTTTGAGGCAATGGAAAAAGTCGCAGATGGTAAATCAACAAAATTAATTATCCCAAATGAATTCGCATCACTTTCTTCAGCTGTGTCTGCAGTGGTTGAAACAATCGAAGCAACAAAAACACAAAAATAAAAAAGTTGGTATTTAGCCAACTTTTTTTCATAATATATAATGGGTGAATAAAGATGTATGATTTTGCTAGAAGCAAAAGCAGGACCTTATTAAACGGAGATTTTGTTTCAAAAATAAATAGTTTCATAAATGGTTCTCAGAAAGTATTAAATATGTATGATAAGGTTCGTCCGGTTATCCAAAACACAATTCCTATGATTAATAATTTGAAGACTACCTTTAAGGTGGCTGCTGCAGTAAAGAGATTTGGCGGTTTATCAAGTATTGTTAATGAATATGACAAGTTAGACGATTATATTTCTGAAGATGACGAATCTTCCTTAACAGAAACCCAATACTCTATAGAAAACCCTTTTTATCCATGATATACTTATATAGGTGATTTATATGAATGTTAAAGTTCTTAAACCTTATGGTTTTTGTGCCGGAGTGGAATATGTAATAAAAACACTAGACAAAGCGGTAAATGATAATAATGGCAAACAAGTATATTGTATTGGAGACTTGGTTCATAATGATGAAGTGATTAATTTTGTGAAGTCAAAAGGTGTCAAAGTAATTTCTGGCAACAAGGAAGAAGCAATAGATTCTATTGACTTTGGTGTTGTTGTTTTTTCTGCGCACGGGACATCAGATAAAATAATTCAGAAAGCAATCGACAAGGGGTTAGTAGTATATGATGCTGCTTGTCCTTTTGTAAAAAAGGAATTATTAGATATTAAGAAATATATAGAAAAAGATTATGATGTTCTTTTTATTGGCGTTCCAGGACACGACGAAGCAAATGCGGTACTGTCAATTTCTAGTAAAATTCACTTAATAGCACGTTTGTCTGATGTGGAACAGATAAATATAAATAATAAAAAGATTGTTGTAATTAATCAAACAACACTTTCAACTGACGAATTACATTATATACACTTTGCTATTAAGAAAAGGTTTCCATATGCTGTTTTTGAAGATGAAATTTGTAATTCTTCAAGGATTAGACAAAAAATGCTGCTTTCTGAGGCTAATGACTATGATTTGGTGATTGTTGTTGGAGATAAACATTCAAACAACACACAAACTTTATTTAAGATGGCAAAAGAAAAATATTGCAACGCTATCAATATATCATCAAAAGAGCA
Organism: bacterium; assembly: GCA_017403285.1. Taxonomy (GTDB): domain Bacteria; phylum Cyanobacteriota; class Vampirovibrionia; order Gastranaerophilales; family Gastranaerophilaceae; genus Avigastranaerophilus. Next base: position 1,185 of record JAFQOI010000099.1, on the reverse strand, counting down.
GTTGCATACATTTGATTTACATAAAACACAAAATGTTTTAATTCTTTCTGGTGCGTCTGTTATGAAAGAAAAAGTTGAAGAAATAATAAAATTTTTAAAAAATTTATAAAAATGAAAAAAAACTATTTACAAAATTAAAATTTTATTGTATTATAAACAAGCAATGAAAGAAAAGGGGCCTTAGCTCATCTGGAAGAGCGCCTGCCTTGCAAGCAGGAGGTGGCGGGTTCGATCCCCGTAGGCTCCACCACTTTTGTTGAAAATAATTAAGAGCACCTTGTAAAGAAGTTGGCGGTGTAGCCCAGTTGGTTTAGAGCGACCGGTTCATACCCGGTAGGTCGAGGGTTCAAGTCCCCCCGCCGCTACCAATGATGGACCCTTAGCTCAATGGTTAGAGCTCCCGGCTCATAACCGGTCGGTTGTGGGTTCAAGTCCTACAGGGTCCACCATAATTGTTGGAGGAATACCCAAGTGGTTGAAGGGTCCGGTCTTGAAAACCGGTAGATCGGGAAACTGGTGCGGGGGTTCGAATCCCTCTTCCTCCGCCATTATATACCTGCTCATCTATATCGCGGGGTAGAGCAGTGGTAGCTCGTCGGGCTCATAACCCGGAGGTCGGAAGTTCAAATCTTCCCCCCGCAACCAAATTAATAAACGGTCCAGTGGTGTAGTGGTTAACATGCCTCCCTGTCACGGAGGAGATCGAGGGTTCGAGTCCCTTCTGGATCGCCATTTTTGTTAAAAGGCCCGGTAGCTCAGCTGGTAGAGCGGATGACTGAAAATCCATGTGTCGCCGGTTCAATCCCGGCTTGGGCCACCATTTAACTGATATAATAGAAAGAGATGGAAACATCTCTTTTTATTTTGTTTTTTTAAAAAAAATAAAAAATAATTACACAAATTATTATTTTTTGCCTATATATTTATAGGAGGTTTTTTAAATGGATAAAAAATGTTTGTTTTGTAGTAAAAATGCAAATCATTTTAATATGTGTGAAATGCATTATGCTGTTTTTCAAGAAGAATTAAATAAAATACAGAAAGAGGTGATTAATGACAACGTTCTACACACGCAATTAAAAGGCCATTTTCATAATTTGAGATATTCAGCTATTCGTTGCGTTGATTATTTTCATTTTGTATCACTATCTATACGACTATTAGCTATGGCATACATTTACAAGT
>JAFQOI010000098.1 GCA_017403285.1 bacterium | reverse complement strand
CCGCTTCGGAACGAGGACTTATAATTTGCTTACATTTATAAAGCGTCCAATATCATACTAATTAGCCATTGCGAACGCTTCCACCATAGTCAATGGCTTATCCCGAAAAAAACAACTCATCTGCTTAAATCTTGCTTTGCTTATGCCCAGCTCTGACAATTTAGGGGAAACAAATTGTATATGCTTGATTTTTTTATTATCACACAACGACAGAATATTATTATTAAAATTCTTTATATACTCGCTTTCGCCCAACAAACCTATTAAGAAAATATTGCACGCAGGTATTTCTACCCTAATTTTTTTAATGATTTCATTGTAGTATTTTATTGCGTTTGGATTGTTTTCATCTTCTTCGCCTAATGCTATAAAAACCTTTTTGGGCGCAATGGCTATAATACAATCTTCTACAATTTGAAGCGCTTCTTCTATCGTCAACCCTTTTATACTACGATTATATACAGCACTTTCCAGTTGACATTTATTGATAAATTCATACAAAGGAAATTTTGACATATACGTAGAGCCAAAGACGGCTATTTCCCCTTTCAGCGTAATATCGTTTAATCCTATCATTGCGTTTGCAGCTGTTTTAACACTCTCTTTCATAATTATACCTCCTTTTCACGCTTGCGGTTAATGAAAAATAAAACCAAATCAACCGAAACAACAATCAAATTGAAACAATAGATAATCAAGACATACGTCAGTTGGTCATTTATAATTTTTCCTATAATGCCTGAAATATAGCCTATAATGATGGCAACAATGAAAACAACACTTTTGCCTTGCGTGGACTTGGATTTTATGCTCTTATATACGGATATAGGCCACGATAACCCAAAACAAGCAAGCATAATGAACTCAAAAATTTGCATTTACTTTTCTCCTTTTTTGTTTTTCTTATAGTATACACTTGACAAAAAGAAAAGTAAAATATATAATTTTTATCAAAATGATAGGTTGAGCCTATGAAAGGTGGTATTATGGATATACAAAAGCTCAAATATTTTTACACAACGGCGCAGGTGGAACACATTACACGTGCGTCGGAAATTTTGCATATTTCTCAACCGTCTTTAACACAAGCTATCCACACGCTTGAATTTGAGTTGGACGTAGAGTTGTTTCATAGACAAGGAAGAAGAATCGTCTTAACACAATTCGGAAAATATCTGAAAGAACGTTTAGACGTGCTGCTTCCGCAATTTGACTCTCTTCCAAATGAAATCGAACAATTAAAAAATTCGGTTAATAGAACGGTGAAATTGAATATTTTGGCCGCTTCGACTTTTGTCATCAATACAATTATGACATATAAAAAGAAAAATCCTGACGTCATTTTTGACTTTGAGCAGAACGAATTAAAATATGATTGCGATATTGTTATTACTACAAATGGATTAAATAGCGATAATTCTAAAAATTATATTCACCGCTGTATTAAGGAAGAAAAAATTTATCTTGCCGTTCCCAAAAATTCAAAATACGCTAGTTATGACACCATCGATTTATCTTTAGTAAAAGACGAAAGTTTTATTATGCTTTCTAATACTCGACTTTTTGGTGTTATATGTAATAAATTTTGTTCTATTGCAGGTTTTTTACCGAAAATTTTGTTTGAATCAGATTCCCCCGTTGCCGTGCAAAATATCATCAGTATGGGCGCAGGCGTTGCCTTTTGGCCCGAATATTCTTGGGGGAAAATAAACAACAAAAACGTCGCTTTAATCCCTATTTCTTATCCTGTTTGTCAAAGGGATTTAATAATAGAGCTTCATAGCCGATTACCGAAATCTGCTTATGCCGAAGATTTTTATAAATATTTATTAAGTAAAATTTAAAATAGCACGTAGACAAATCTGATAGTATTCCATTGCGTGCAAAGAATTGAGAGAAGCAAAGAACGATAATACTCATTTCTAACTATTTCTATTTGCTTTGTCGCTATGTTGTAATCGCTTTATCTATAAGACCTATTTTGCTTTTTTATTTTCGTAATAACTACTTATTTGCATTTCCAATACCGCCAACAGGCTTTCGAGCTTGTCAGGCGGTATTTCTTTTATATCGGGAACGCCGTTTATGAATATTTTTAATCCTAATTCGTTTTCCATTTCTATTTCTATCATATAAAAACCTCCTCACTTATAAGCCACGAGAAAGTCGATTTTTCAAGGTGGTTTGTAAAAATTGTAGATAACCTTGGGATAAAACGCTAAATTTAAGTATCAAAAACCGTCTGCGCCGTCAAGGGGAAAAATATTTTGTTTGTATTTCAAACGTTACGCCATCACAAAATTTTTTTCCTTTTTCCTTGACTGCTTGCCGCTTTTCGATTTTTTGGTTTTGTGAAAATTTTTTGCAAAAAAATTTTCCCTTATTTCGTTCAAACTTTGGGTAAAGTTTGGGTGGCGGATAGGTCT
>JAFQOI010000097.1 GCA_017403285.1 bacterium | reverse complement strand
CTATATTAAGAAATTTATTTAATTTGTATGAACATAATAAAGAAAATGATAAAAGTGTTGTTGAATTTCCAGATTTTATGTTTTATTTGTTGGCGGGAAACAAATTTCTTGAAGATACAATGGAAATAATGGAAAAACCATTAAACAGTAAAGAACAAAACAACTTTTTAGGAAAGATGGAAGATTTGATGGCCATTGCTTTACAGATTGAGTTGTTGTGGGAAGTTGAAGAATCTAAAATCGCAAGCTCTTTTGTTTTAAAATATACTGATCTTTTATGTTCTTTGTATAAACAAAATATTTATATATTAAAATTAAAATCTAGAAAAGAATGTGATTTGGAAGAATTTAAAAAATTAATTTTTAAAAAAGCAAAAGACATTGGTCTGTTAAAAAATATAGAAGAAATAAGATTCTTTTTTAATCAAATAAAAGAGAAAAAAGTTTTAGAAAAACTAAAAGAACAAATAAAATTAAAATAATATTTGTCGGAGAAATAAATGAGTAAAGTAGAAGAACTTATTGAAAAGCTATGTCCGGAAGGTGTTGAATATACAACAGTTGGAGAAATATGCAATATCTCTCGTGGTGTAGTTATGTCTAAGGACTTTATTAGAGATAATGCCGGAGAATACCCTGTGTATTCTTCACAAACAGAAAACAACGGAGAACTTGGAAAAATTTCTACATATATGTATGACGGAGAGTATTTGACTTGGACTACTGATGGTGCAAATGCTGGTTCTGTGTTTTATAGAAGTGGTAAATTTAGTATTACAAATGTTTGTGGTCTTTTAGGACTAAAAGTAAAAACAGTTAATCTTAAGTTCTTGTATTATGTTTTACAAACTGCAACAAAGCCATATGTTAACAAAGGGATGGGCAATGCCAAGCTGATGAGTAATGTAATGGCTACAGTAAAAGTCCCCGTTCCACCAATGGAAATACAAGAAGAAATTGTCCGAATTTTGGACAATTTCTCAGAGCTTACAGCAGAGCTTACAGCAGAGCTTACAGCAAGAAAACAACAGTATGATTATTATAGAGATAAATTAATTTTTGAAACACCAGGTAAAGATGCAAAGTTGATTGATATTTTATCACAACCTATTACCGATGGTCCACATACAACACCAAATTTTATAGATGAAGGAATACCGTTTATTTCTGTAGCTGCCGTATATGATGGCAAAGTCCATTTAGAGAAAGCTCAAGGATTCATTTCAAAAGAGTTTGATTTTGAGTGTTCTAAAAAATATAAACCACAAAGAAATGATGTGTATATGGTAAAGTCTGGTTCTACTACTGGGAAAGTTGCTTTTGTTGATACAGATGATGATTTTAATATATGGTCTCCATTGGCAGCAATGAGAACGGATAATTTTATTACAGCAAGATTTGTTTATCATTTACTTCAAACAGCAACAGTACAAAGACAGGTTGTTGAAAAAATGAGTAAAGGTTCCCAACCAAATTTAAGTATGAGGGTTTTGGAACAGTTTGATATAAAAATTCCAACAATAGAAAATCAACAAAGAATCGTTAAAATTTTAGATAAATTTGATGTTATAGTAAATGACTTAACAAATGGTCTTCCAGCAGAAATTGAAGCAAGACAAAGACAATACGAATATTATAGAGATAAACTTTTAACATTTAAGGAGAAATAATTGAGAACTCTAAATGACGAGTCTTTAATATTAGAAATTTTTTCTGACACTAAAAAAAGTGAAGTTGTTCATATGGGTAATATTTTTAGGTGCAGTAAAATTTATTATTCTTTAACTTCTTTTTTGTTTAGAAGAAGTTGGAAAAACTCTTCTGGAAAAGATGATCCACCACCAGACTTTTATAATAACAAAAAAAAGTTAATGATGGATGTTATGAGAATTGATGATTGTGCCTTTGTGGATGCTAAAGGAAAAGTTCAAAATAAAACATTGCAAAGAGAAAGTTTTATTCATAAAAAATTAAATCTACCAGAAAGAAAAGATTTGACATTATTTGTAGTGGGAGATTCTGGATTAAGGGGAGAAGAGGATCATAATTTTAAAAGATATTTTTCTAACTTTGAAAGAGTTTTTAAAAAACATGAAGAAAAATTGGATTTATATAAGAAAAACCATCCAGGATTTAAAACAATATTTTTCATAATGGATGAATCTTCTGCTTATATGGAAGTTTATTTTGATGAAGATATAAAAAAGAAAAGAGTTAAGGGTATAGAAACTATGGCTCGACCACACATATATTGTTGCGACAAAAGATTTGTAGATATAATAAAAAATTCTAAAGTTGATTATGTTATCTGGTTTGCTCCGTATAAATTAATGGAAGTAAAGGGGATAGGAACCTTTCCATTGCCTAAATGTGCAATTTATGATGTTAAAAATATAAAAGATAAATATTTAATTGAATATGATGAAAAAAAAGTTATAAGTATAGAAGTGTAGGAGAAATAAAATGAGTTTTTACAATATTGTAGCGCAGTCATGTGATAGCACTGTTGTAACTGAATATAAATCAACAACAGTTAGATCAGATGCTTATCAAAGTGAAGCAGAACTTGAAAAACAATTTATAAAACTTTTGCAAGAGCAAAGTTATGAATATTTGCCAATTAAGTGTGAAAAAGACTTAATTGTTAATTTGCGCGCAAAATTGGAAGAACTTAATAGACTTAAATTTAGTGAAGAAGAGTGGAATAGATTTTTCAATACTGAAATTGCTAATCCTAACGAAAGTATTGCAGAAAAGACAAGTAAAATTCAAGAGCAAAGTCGTATTGCTTTTAGAATGGATAATGGTTTAATAAAAAATATTACTCTTATTGATAAAGAAATTATTCATAACAACAAACTTCAAGTAATTAATCAATATGTAAATAATGATGGAAATTATGATAACCGATATGATGTAACAGTTTTGGTTAATGGTTTTCCACTTGTACACATTGAACTAAAAAGAAGAGGCGTGGCAATAAGAGAAGCTTTTAATCAAATTGATAGATATCAAAGAGATAGTTTTTGGGCTGCAAGTGGACTTTATGAATATATTCAAATATTTGTAATATCTAATGGGACAAATACAAAGTATTATTCTAATAGCACAAGATATAATCATATTAAAGATGCTAATTCTCAAAAGACAAGAAAAGAGAAAACTAGCAATAGTTTTGAGTTTACTTCTTTTTGGGCAGATGCAAACAATAGGATTATTCCGGACTTAGTTGACTTTACAAAAACATTCTTTTCTAAACATACATTACTTAATATTTTGACAAAGTATTGTGTATTTACTTCTGAAAAAATGTTACTTGTAATGAGGCCTTATCAAATTGTTGCAACAGAAAGAATTATAAATAGAATTGAAATTTCTAATAATTATAAAAAGTTTGGAACGGTTGCTGCTGGCGGATACATTTGGCACACAACTGGAAGTGGCAAAACTTTGACAAGTTTTAAAACAGCACAACTCGCAACAAAACTACCATACATTGACAAGGTTTTGTTTGTTGTTGATAGAAAAGACCTTGACTATCAAACAATGAAGGAATATGACCGTTTTCAAAAAGGTGCTGCCAATAGCAACACTTCAACTGCGGTTTTGAAAAAACAATTAGAAAATCCTAATGCAAGAATTATTATTACAACAATTCAAAAACTTGATACTTTTATTAAAAAACAAAAGGATCATGAAGTATATAACAAAAGAGTTGTTATAATTTTTGACGAGTGCCACCGTTCACAATTTGGCGATATGCACGTTGCTATTGTGAAAGCATTTAAGAAATATCATTTATTTGGTTTTACAGGCACACCTATTTTTGCACTAAACGCAAGTGTTGGATATAAACATATTAACTTAAAAACAACAGAACAAGCTTTTGGTGATAAATTACACACTTATACAATTGTTGATGCTATTAATGATAAAAACGTTTTACCTTTCCGTGTTGACTACATTAAGACAATGGATGTAGAACCGGATATTGATGATAAGCAAGTTGCTGACATTGATAGAGAAAAAGCATTTTTAGCACCAAAGAGAATAAGTTTGGTTGTTGATTATATTTTAAATCATTTTAATCAAAAAACTTATAGAAACGAAAAGAGTTATACATACAATAGTTTGGTGAATATTTCTGAAGTTGCAACTGCAAAGGATAAACATGCAATTGAAGAAGTAAAACAAAAATTAAGATTAAGTGGTTTTAACTCAATTTTATGTGTGTCTTCAGTAGAAGCTGCAAAACTTTATTACAATGAATTTAAAAAGCAAATGGCAAATAATCCTTCTAAAAAATTGAAGGTTGCAACCATTTATAGTTATGGTGCTAATGAAGAGGAACAGGATGGTATCCTTGAGGAGGAGAATCCGGAAGACACATCTGCGCTTGATCAGACTGCTCGAGATTTTCTTGATGGAGCAATTCAGGATTATAACCTCATGTTCCATACAAATTATGACACATCATCAGATAAATTTCAAAATTACTACAAGGATGTGTCTCTTCGCATGAAGAATAAGGAACTAGATATGCTCAT
>JAFQOI010000096.1 GCA_017403285.1 bacterium | reverse complement strand
TTTTTCATTGCTTTTCCTCCAAATTAAGAAACCGTGATTTTTCCATTTATAACGTCAAAATCAACGTTTGTTTCGTTGGCATTATAGATGTCGTTTGCGTTATAGGTAACGATTATATCGTAATCGCCTGCCGCCGCTGTGTCGGATACGTTAAAAGTTAACGTAACAAACACCCAGTCACCCTTTACGTCATTGAAATTATCAGCCCAATATGCTGTGACAGGGCTTTCTGCTGTTGCATTGGAAATGATATTTTTTGTTTCTTCAGGGGTTAAAATGTTTGTTAAATTTCGAGATGGTATTACGATATCAAAATATTCATTTATCCCTTTAGCCAATGCATCATGGTATGATGTTGGCTCTATCCCATTATCGTATGGAGCAACCCTTTCAACAGCAGGTTTGTATGCTAATTTTTCCATTAAATTACTAAAAAATCCTCGACCAAAAGAAATAGAAGAATTATTTTTTGCACTAGAATTTACAAAACAATCTTGTTGATTTACTTGTTTTGCGTATGAATTATATGTTTTGGGCTTAGAGACAAATCCAGTATTGTATTGTTGGTTGTTTGTAATTTTCATATAATTTCTTCTTTTGGTATCGGTATAAAAAATCTAAAGCAAAAAAATTGCCAAAATAATAACTTTTATTAATTCATTTTAACAATTAAAATTACTAGATTAAAAAAATCTGATTCCATAATGCTTTTGTGTTACAATTCAATTGTATGAGGTATAAAGAACGGAGAATAAAATGAAAGAACTTTCTTCACTTCAAATTGAAAGATTAAAATACCAACCAAAATTACCAGCATCATTGGCTGGAGGTATTAATAATTTATCTATAGTTGAAGGTTGCAAAACTGAATGTGTTAAAGATGCTGAACAAATTAAAGAATTGTTTGCTAATACATATGGAAAACCTATTGTAACTTTTAAAACTTCAGCAAATGCTGAACCATGTGAAAAAAGAAATATTGGTGTAATTTTATCAGGTGGACAAGCGCCAGGTGGACACAACGTTATTGCTGGTTTGTATGATGCATTAAAACAATCAAATCCAGAAAGTAAATTATATGGTTTCTTGGGTGGACCATCAGGTATTATTGATGGAAATTATATTGAATTTACTCCTGAAAAAATTGATGCTTATAGAAATACTGGTGGTTTTGATATTATTGGTTCAGGTAGAACAAAATTAGAAACAGAAGAACAATTCCAAAAATCATTAAAAGTTTGCAAAGATTTGGGCATTACTGGTGTTGTTATTATCGGTGGTGATGATTCTAATACAAATGCTGCATTGTTGGCAGAATGGTTTGTAAAAAACAATGCAGGTATTCAAGTTATTGGATGTCCTAAAACTATTGATGGTGACTTGAAAAATGACCAAATCGAAATTTCTTTTGGGTTTGATACTGCAACAAAAACATATGCTGAATTGATTGGTAATATTTTAAGAGATGCTAATTCTGCAAAGAAATATTGGCATTTCGTTAAGTTGATGGGTAGAAGTGCTACTCATGTTGGCTTAGAAGTCGCATTGCAAACTCAGCCAAATATCACTTTGATTTCTGAAGAAGTTGAAGAAAAGAAAATGTCATTAAAGCAAATTGTTGATTATATGGCTGACATAGTTGCTAGAAGAGCGGCAAATGGCAAAAACTTTGGTATTGCTTTAATTCCTGAAGGTTTAATCGAATTTATTCCTGAATTTAAGACAATGATTGCTAATCTAAATGATGCTTTAGCAGTTCTTGAAGAAGATAATGCATATGAGTATGCAGATGAAAGTGAAAAATTTGATTTCATTGAAAAGAAATTAAACGCTGAAGATGCTGCTGTATTTACTTCATTGCCTGTTATGATTAAACAACAATTATTAATGGATAGAGATCCACATGGAAATGTTCAAGTTTCTAAAATTGAAACTGAAAAATTGTTGATTGAAATGGTTAGCGCTAGATTGGCAGAAATGAAAAAAGAAGGTACATTTAATGGTAAATTCTCTGCTCAATGCCATTTCTTTGGTTATGAAGGTAGATGCGCATTCCCTTCAAACTTTGATGCTGATTATTGTTATTCATTAGGTTACAATGCATTTGCATTAATGAAATTTGGGTTGACTGGATATTTATCATCAGTTAAAAACTTATCTGCGCCTGCTTCAGAATGGGTTGCAGGGGGTGTTCCTTTGACAATGATGATGAATATGGAAAAACGTCACGGTCAATTTAAACCAGTTATTAAAAAGGCATTAGTTGAGTTAAATGGACCAGTATTCAAAATGTTGGAAGTGAATAGAGAAAAATGGGCATTACAAGATAAGTATATCTTCCCAGGCTCAATTCAATACTTTGGTCCTTCTTGTGTTTGTGACATTACAACAGAAACTCTAAGATTAGAAAATGCTGTTAAGTTAACTACAGTGTAATTCTTTTGATAAACGAAAAGGACTGCAATTTAGCAGTCCTTTTTTTGTTTAAATATAAAAATTATTTTTTAAAGAAATTGGAATCTGTTCTAACGATGTTGTGTATTCCATCTATAGCAAATAAGGTTCTATCTCGCCCAATTTGATTTGGTTCTGCATAATGATTTACGTCTACTTCTATTATACAATCGGATTTTCCTATAAGTTTTGGATTTACGTATTGGCAACCTTCTTTAAATTTAATTATAGACATCAACATTCCATCATAAGTGGTTAATGTTGGTTTGTCTTTGAAATCTTCAAGCTTGTATTTTGAAATTTCTTTTTTCGAAAAAGTATTTATTTCTCCATCTTCAAAATATATGTTGTATAAATCTTTTATTAGAAGTTTATTGTATATAAGTATTGCTAAATCTTCTGCCGTTGTATAATTTGAATCGCCATATACACTGAATTCTATATTTAGAATATCATTCAAATCAGAAACAGCAGTTTGATAGTGTTCAAATTCTACATTTGTTGTTTTATATGTTGAAAATGTTTTGATTGTTTTGAAATACATAAAGGAAAAGAGTACTACAGCAATAATTACAATATTCACTAATTTGAATATTTCTTTTTTCTTTTCAGGTTCTTTATCTGAAGTTAGCATTATTTGAGCAACTTTTATTTGCATAGAAGCGTGAACGGCAACAAAAATACTTAAAACAATAATAACTATACCAAAAATAGTTGAAATTATGTCAGTTAAATTTTCCATTTTAAACTCCAATTATTTGTAGGTCTTCGTATTCTCCAATTTGTTTATATTCAAATTCTTCAGAACCAACAGCAATATTTCTTGCTAAAAATGCGCCTAAAATTGCTTCAAGTTGTGCAACTGGTAACATATTTACTGGTAGCTCACGCATTCCGTATTTTAGTCTTAAAGCGTCTTGGAGGGCTTTACAATCAATAGGAGTTCTTTCTTTGAATGCATAGCCATTACTTAATGCTCTTTTCATATTGTCTATGTCAAATCGGTATATATCGTATCCTTCTTCGTTTAAATCTTTGAAGTATTCGCTTCCTCGGGTTGCAAATCTTTTTGTCCAGTTGTCACGGTTCATCATTTTTCTGTTTAGATTTACAGGGTGATATGTTCTAGAACTATATTTCCATTTGCTACTAAGCATAACTTCATTTTCAGGAATAGACACAAGAATTATTGAATTTTGCTTACCTGCAAAATTATTAAGAAAGTATTTTACATCTCCCATTGAAAACAATTTGTCAAGCATAATTACTTTTAAATTTCTGTCCAAAACAGCCACGGCGGATTCGGTTGTACTTAACCCTCCCAATGAAATTCCGACAAATGAAACTTTTGATTCTATATCTTTTATAATATTCATAATTATTTATGTTATTATTATATTGCAGGTAATAATTATAATCAAATGTAAACTCCGAGAGAGGATAAAATATGTTTACAGCAGATAAAGAGGCTCTTTTAGAAAAACTGGACAATCTTAAAAAACCATCGGTTTTGGTTGTTGGTGATATGGCTATTGATGAAATGGTCTACGGTTCAACGGATAGAATGAGTAGAGAAGCACCAGTTCTTATTTTAAGACATTATAATACTAAGATAATTTTAGGCGCTGCATCAAATGCTGCAAATAACATTGCGACATTGAATGGTGGAAAAGTTAGTGTTATTGGTACCTATGGTGATGACTATTATGCGCCAATACTTTTGAAAACCTTTAATGATGCAGGCATTAATACCGATTATATGGTAAAAGATGAAAAACGAGCGACAACTGTTAAAACAAGGATATCTGGTTCTTGTTCTCAATCCGTTACTCAACAAATTGTTAGAATAGATAGAGAAACAATAGATCCTATATCAAAAGAAACAGAAGAAAAGGTTATACAAAACCTTGAGAAAGCCATTCCTTTACACGACGCTGTTATCTTGTCCGATTATAACATTGGTTTATTGACTGATAATGTGATTGAATCGGCTGTAAAACTTTGTAAAAAGTACAACAAAATTATTGTTGTTGATTCACAAAAAAACCTAGAAAGATTTGCTGGAGTTACATCTATGACTCCTAACCAACCAGATACTGAAAAATTTGTTGGCTTCTTTATCCAAGATAAAGAAACACTTGTTCGGGCAGGTAAAAAGATGCTTGAAAGAACAAATGCAGAATCTGTTCTTATTACATTGGGTGGTGATGGAATGGCCTTATTTGAGAAAAATGGTAATTTCGTTAAAGTTCCAGTGTTTAATAAAACAGATGTATTTGATGTTACAGGTGCTGGAGATACTGTTGTTGCAACATACACCCTCGCAATGGCTGCAGGATTTAGCAAAAAAGATGCTGCTATAATTGGTAACCTTGCTGCAAGTATTGTTATTAGACATTTCGGTTGTGCTACAACTTCGGTTGATGTATTGAAAACTGTTCTTGAAAAAATTGATTTTACTAAATTTTAAAAGGAGATAAATTTATGTTGAAGAAATTAAAAGTTACAGATTTAATTATAATATTATTTATCTTGATTTTTATTGTAGTTGGTTCTTTGTCGGTTTTTAAAAAAGCAAATTTTTCTAAATTGCCAGTTGAAAAAGAAGCAAAAATTCAATTTGAAGTATTTTTTAGGGGAGTTACTATTTCTGATGCAGTTGCGCCATTTAAGGTTGGTGATAATGCTTTTATTACAATAAGAAATGTTCCTTATACAAAATTGAAAATAGTCGGAGTTAATGTTCGCTCAAGAATGGCGGTAATTCCCGCAAATAATGAGGTTGGTTATATCCTAACAGAAGATATTTCAATGCCTTTTTTATTTGATTTTATTGTAAGACTTGAAGATACAGCAAAGAAAACACCTGATGGATATGTTGCTGGTGGAAATAAAATTAAAATGGGGCTACCTGTTGTTATTGAAGGTGAAAAATACAAATATACAGGTACCATATCTAATATTCAAGAGGTTCCGGAAACTGCACAAAGATAATGAAAGTTTTAGAATCTAAAATATTTGATATTATTAATTCGATTTTATTTGTTATTCAATCGAAAACAGACAAAATAAAACGAGATAGTTTTATTTTATCTCATATTGATTTGTTGATTTTTATAGGTATTTCACTGACGCTGATAATATCTACGTTTATGCAAACAGAGATGATAGGAGTTTTTTCTCTTATAGTTCCTTTTCTTGTTTTTATAAAAGTGCTTATTACAAAAGGTGAGCGTATTGAACTTGGGAAAGCAAATTTATTTTTACTTTTGTATTTTTTTATATGTTTGATTTCTAATTTTACCTCTTCTTTAATCCCTCAAAGTTTATATGGTTTTATGAAGACAAGCATATATTTTGCTTTTTATTTTGCTCTATGCCAATTTTTAAAAACAAATAAAAAATATATAATTATGCTTTTAGTATTATTGGCTATTTTAGTTTCTGTTGAGAGTTTTATTGCAATATTACAGAATCTTAGAGGGGTTGAAAATATTTCAACTTGGCAAGATACAAGTTATGTAAATCCAGAAGATGTTATTTCAAGAGTTTATGGAACATTGAAACCATATAATCCAAATCTTTTTGCTGGCTGGTTAGTTGCTGCGTTTTCTTCTTTAATTGGGGTTTTTGCATTGTTATTTAATAAAATAAAACTAAAATCAATGCTAAAAAAAGGTTTGTGCATTGCATCTATGATTGCATTGTTGGCTTCTATTTTAACTATTTTTCTTACAGGCTCGAGAGGCGCATATATTGCGTTATTCTTTGCTATTTTGCTAATAATTGCTGCATCATTTCAAGTTGTTTTTTATAATGAAACTTATGCTTATTTGAAGAATATATGGACAAAAATCATTATTGCTTTTTGTTCTCTTTCTGCTATGTTTTTTGCACTAAAACATGATATTTTGTTGAGAATAATGTCTATATTTATTATGAGAGGTGATTCTTCAACTTCATTTAGAATGAATGTATATTCTTCTTCATTACAAATGTTTCAAGACAATTGGATACAAGGGATTGGAGTAGGGAACAAAGTTTTTAGAGAAATATATGGACTTTATATGTTATCTGGTTTTGATGCTTTAAGTTGTTATTGTGTTTTTCTTGAAATGGCTGTTGAAAGTGGGATTTTTGCCTTATTTGCATTCTTCTTGTTTTTGATTATCCTATTTAAAAATGCAATTGAAACGTTTATAAAACACAATGATATGAATACAAAAATATTTATATTAGTTGCTTTTATATCTGTTTTTGGAGTTATGATTCATGGTCTATTTGATACGGTGTTCTTTAGACCTCAAGTTCAGTTTGTTTTTTGGACAATGACTGCAATTTTATTGACTCTTACTAGAGAAGAAATTAAGGAAAAATAATGAAAATACATGAATATCAAGCAAAAGCATTGTTTAAAGAATATGGGATTAATGTTCCTCCTTCTATTTTATGTGAAGAAAATGCGAAGATAGAATGTTCGATAGAAAAAATTGGTTGTCCTTGCGTAATTAAAGCCCAAGTTCATTCGGGTGCACGAGGAAAAGCAGGCGGAGTTAAACTTGCTAAAGATTATGATTCTGCGGTGAAAATTTCAAATGAAATTTTGGGTATGGAGTTAAAATCATCTCAGGCAGGAGTTAAAAAAGTAAATAAAATTCTTATAGAACAAGCGGTTGATATTGATAGGGAATTATACCTAAGTTTAACTTTTGATAGGGCCAATGAATGCATTGCTTTTATATTGTCACTAGAAGGTGGTATGGATATAGAAGAAGTGGCAAAAATTGCTCCAGAAAAAATCCATACTGATTTCATAAAAAAAGAATTTAACCCTTATAAACTAGTTCAAAAATTAAGGCTTAGCGAAAATATTTCATTAAAAATATCAGAAATTGCACAAAAATTATATAAACTTTTATTGGAAAAGGATGCAACTTTAATTGAGATAAATCCTTTGGTTGTTACAAAAATGGAAGAAGTTATTGCTATTGATGCTAAGATAAATTTTGATGACAATGCCCTTTTTAAACATGAAGATATTCTTTCGCTTAAAGATGAAAAAGAAGAAAATCCATATGAACTTCAAGCACAAAAAGATGGACTAAATTATATTAAAATGGATGGAACCATTGGTTGTATGGTAAATGGGGCAGGACTTGCTATGGCGACAATGGATGTTATTCGATTGGCAGGTAAAGATGCTGCAAATTTCTTAGATGTTGGTGGTGGTGCAAGTAGTGAAAAAATAGAAAAAGCATTTAAACTTTTGATATCTGATAAAAATCTTCAAGCAGTATTTATTAATATATTTGGTGGTATTTTAAGGTGCGATTTTCTTGCAGAAGGCGTTAAAAATGCTATTAAGACTTTAAATGTACAATGTCCTGTAATTGTAAGAATGGAAGGTACAAATAAAAAGCAAGGTGCCGAAATTCTTAATAACTCTGGACTAAAATTTACTGTTGTGAATGATTTAAATAAAGCAATTGAGGTCATAAGAAAAATATAATGTCAATATTTATAAATGAAGATACAAAACTAATAGTGCAAGGTATAACAGGAAAAGAAGGTTCTTTTCATGCTAAAAGTTGTCAAGAATATGGAACAAAATTAGTTGGTGGCGTTACGCCAAAAAAAGGTGGCGAAACTATTTTGGGAGTTAATGTATTTAATTCTGTAAAGGAAGCAGTTATTGAAGTTCAGCCAAATACGTCAATGATTTTTGTTCCTGCAAGATTTGCAGCAAGTGCAATTATAGAGGCCGCAGATGCTGGGATAGAACTAATTGTTTGTATTACTGAGGGCATTCCTGTGTATGATATGATGAACGCAAAAAAGGCGGTAGAGTTAAATGGAGTAAGACTTATTGGTCCAAATTGTCCAGGTCTGTTATCTCCTGAAAAATCAAAAGTTGGAATTATGCCTTCTGCAATTCACAAAAAAGGAAATGTAGGTGTTGTTTCAAGAAGTGGAACATTGACTTATGAGGCCGTGTATCAATTGACTCAACTGGGTATTGGACAATCAACCTGTATTGGAATCGGAGGTGATCCAATAATAGGTACAAGTTTCATTGATGTATTAAAAGAGTTTCAACAAGACGAACAAACACAAGCAATATGTATGATTGGGGAAATTGGTGGTACAAGCGAAGAAGAAGCAGCGGATTTTATAAAACAATGTGTTACAAAGCCGGTTGTGAGTTTTATTGCTGGCTTAAGTGCTCCGGAAGGAAAACGCATGGGGCACGCTGGTGCAATTATTTCGGGAGGCAAAGGTAGCGCTTCAAGTAAAATGAAGACTCTAACTAATGCAGGTGTTATTGTTTGTAAAAATCCTGCAGACCTTGGTTCTACTATTAAACAATATATTTAACTATTGCTCAGTTAGTTGTTGTTCTTTTATTAGTTTTTTTATTTCAATTTTTTCAATAGCCGGTTCTGTTGAAGCATCTTGAAGTTTAACTTCATCCATTGATTTTTCTAGCGCTTTTTCTGCTTTTATTTTTGCTTCTTCCTGATTTTGTGCATATTTTGCCAGTCTTATCATATCTGACAATACAAGTTCCGCATTAGCAGTATTAACAAAAAATGTCATTAAACATAAAGTGATTAAAATTTTCTTCATATTGCCTCCCTTTTATTATTTTATTATTTATTAAAAATCAAACTATATCCTATCGAATAATTCCATAGCGGTATTTTAAATCAATATTTTTTTGAACAGCATTGTCTATAATAGTTTCATCTATTAGATTGTTTTGAATTGCAAGTTCAATTTCATTTATTAAATTATATATGTCTTTTGTTGTATCTCTGAAAATGAACATTGTAATTCCTGCATTTAATGCCTTAATACAAGCATCAATACGAGAAAATCCTTTTATTCCATTCATTTGCATATCGTCTGTTATGATTACACCGTTAAAGTTTAATTGATTTATCAATAAATCTGTAATAATTTTTTTTGAAACAGAGGCGGGAACATTTTCATCAGTTAGGGTGGGATATAAAACGTGAGCAACCATAATAGCAGGAATATTCTGTTCTATTGCTTTTTCAAATGGTTTTATATGATGTTCTCTTAAATCTTTTGCTTCTATATTTATGATAGGCAAAGTTTTATGAGAATCTTTATCTGAAGCACCATGTCCTGGAAAATGTTTACCAACAGCAATAATTCCATATTTATCATATTCTTTTATTGCAAATTTTGATGCATTAATAACTTCATCTACATCAGAAGAAAATGCACGTTCGCCAATTATTGGGTTATTAGGATTTGTATTTACATCTAAAACTGGTGAAAAATTCATATTCATCCCAAGTTTTTTTAATTCTAAAGCAATTTCTTTTGTTTGGTTTTGAAGAAAAGACAACCCCATTTCATATGCTGATTTTGCGCTTAGATATTTTTTGCCTCCGTAAATTTTTTCTGTTCTCTCAACCATCCCACCTTCTTGGTCTATACTTAAAAAAGGCGGAATTAGAGAATCTTTTATTATTTCTTCTGTTAACTTTTTTGTTTGCAGTTCTGATTTAATGTTGTGAGTGAAAAATATTGCACCACCAAGTCCTTCTTCTAGCATCTGCACAAAATACTTGTTGGTTCGGTGATTTTCACCATTGAAACCAGTTATAAATAGTTGTAATATTTTTTGCCTTAACGTTAAATCATTTACTTGCATATTATCTTTTTATTTTAAATATTCTGAATTCTGATGGCTCAAGGTTCTCAATTTCTATTGTCTTTTGTTCACCTGAGAAGTAGTGTTCTACAAAATCTTTTTTATCATCTTCCCATACATATTCAGAAAATAGGTTGTAATCACTTGGAATTTCAATCTTTTTGTTAAAAACCGCTTTGTTGTTTTTTATTGTATATTCCATAATTCCTTCAATATTTTGTTTTAGAATTTTTTCATTTGCGGGCAAATAATTTGCTGCAATAACTAAACTTTCTTTAACTGTTTCTTTTGAAATCATCCAACTAACAAATCCATTTTTATTATTTGTTATAATTTGAGCTTCGCCGTCAATAGTAAGTTCGTTATTAATTGCTAATCGTCTTATTGCGTCAAATTTGTCATAGAAATTTTCATCATCATTGCGGATTAAAGATACTTCATCTTGAATTGTAGCTTCAATTCCATCTTTAGAAAATGACTCGTCTCCATCAACATACATACAAGGACGATTTGCCATTTTTCCTCCAGGTAAGAATTTGATTTTGAACCATTTAAATAATGCTTCATCTCTATCCATAAGCCCTAAATAACGGTTAACAGTTCTAAAATCACCATCTTGGTTGTTGTATGTTTTTAAAACACTAATCAGAGTATCTTTGTACACTGAACTATTATAATCTTGTAGTTCTCTATTGTTGTTTATAACTTCAACGGGATTTTTTTCATAATCTGTCTTAGTGTCATTTCCCCACAAAAGGTCAAAACCCATATCTTGATGATATTCTTTGTAATACGAATTCCAAAGTCTATATTCTGCCATTGAAGCAAAATATGGCTGTTTTTTCTTTAATATTTCATTTGTTTTTTTGAGTAAAAATCTAGGTGCTCTGTAACTGATAGGTTTTAGGTCTTTTTCACTCATTGAATCAACAACAAAGTCAACATGAGTAAATCTCATTCCATCGAAACCAAAATCCTCTTGTAATGCTTGTAGATGCTCTAAATATAGATTTATTACAGGAAGATTGAATTCTCCATTTTCAAGATACACAAAGTAATATGGCGTTTGGCAATCAGAATCTGCGAATTTTGAAACATTTTGACCTTGTTCATTGTAGTGTGTAAAAACTGGATGACTTCCACATTCAGACATTTTTTCAAAGATAGGAATACCGCTTGAACACCATGCACCATCAGGAAGTGTCCACAATCCTTCGTCAATAAGTTTATTGAGAGTTTCACCTCTTTTGGTTATGTCGGCATCAGTTTTTATTTTAGACGATTTAATTCCGTGTACGCTTGCAATAATATCTTTAACTCTCTTTTGAAGTTTTTGTTGAACTTCTTTTTTTGCCATTGCATTTGAAAGTTCTTTTTTCTTGTCTTTCAATTCTTCTGTAAATCTGTTATAGATTGGTTTAAATTCGGCAGATAAATCAACAGAACCACTTTTTAGAGTTGTTTTATAGATATTTCTTACAATGGTTACATCGTCTTCATCAAATTCTGTTGATAGTTTTTCAGCAACTTCGTTTAAAGAATTAGAAATTTCTGTTGATAGTGCTTTGACATCAATCCATCTTGCAATCTCAGGATGTGCTAAAACCGTTTTTGAAAATCTTCCTGTTTGGGGAAATACATCGTATATAACCGGATGTCCGGCCAATTGAGATAACCAAACAAACATTTGTATTTGTTGTTTTGCATTTATTCCTTTTTCTTTTAGATTGTTGTCTGTGATTTTTTCACTTATTTCTTCTGTACTTTCAACTAAATACGCATTTCCAAATTCTCTTGGATGAAAAGGTATTAGATATATAGTTGTTGAAAGAATATCTTTGTCCAAATTGCCAGATGGTAGAATTACAATTTGTCTTAACCAATCAATAAATTTAGCAGGTGAAGAATTTTTTGTTCCATCACCTAATGCGGCGAGATTTACTAATTTTACGTCGTGTTGCTCTTTTTGTATCCAACTACCATCAGTGTATCCTGCTCTTTTAACTGCACTTATCTCGTTTTCGTTAAAACAGAAGCCATTGTTATATGTTGCGTTGATTTCCAATTTCTTTTCTAATGCTAAAATAACTTCTGCCGGTGATAACTCTTCAATCGCTCTCATTTGAGAATAAGGCAGATATCCATATTTTTCGATTAAATCACAAAGTTCTTTGCTTCTTTCTCGCTCTATGGTTTCTGTGCAATAAATTTCTTTTATCTTTTTATAAAGAGAATCTATTACTTCTGTCTTTTTTACGACTTCTTTTTTTGGAAACAGAAAATTAAACATATAACACCTCATCCAAACACTATCATAAAAAGATTATAGTATTTTTTAGCCCATAAAAGCAAGGATGTTAATCTAAAGGTTTAGATTAATTTATAAACCATTAGATTGATGTCTTAATTTCTTAAAATTCCTAAAATAATTAAAAAGGATATTTGGGTCATTGGAGATTTAATGGATAGAAGTTGTAGTTTTAACTTTATAAAAAAAATGGTTTTATTGCTTTGCGTATTCATGCTTTCTGCTTTAAGCGCATATGCGAATAATTCTCTTTTGGGTATAAATGTTGAACAAACAGCAAATGATACTTATAACATTGTTTTAAAAGCAGATTCTTCTACTAAAATAACAAAACATGTCGAATCAAAAGATAATCTTACATTGTTTTTAAATTCAATTATTCCATCTGATTCAATTGATATTGTTTATGACAATGCTTCAGATCTTGATAATGTAATTGTTCAAAAAAGAAATTCTGACAATACAATAATTTTGTTACAGGGTAAAAATATTGATAATGCAAATATATATGTTAAAGAGCTTTCAACTGGTGTTTTAAAACCTTATGATTCAAATTCTTTAAGCAATTATTTGTATGTTGGTAATGTTAAATATTTTGTAACAGGTGTGGCTGGTTTAGTATTGATATTCTTGTTAATGATTGCTTTAAGACCAAAATCTAAAAAATATACACATACTGCAAATGTTCAACAAAAAGTAAAATATTCAACAACAACAATAAGAGCAAAACAACAAATTCAAAAAAGATATGTTCCTTCTATTAACTATAAAGTTGCTAATACAAGAACAAATATGACAGTGCCAAAAGATTTTGTTATATCTGCTGCACAAAAGTACAACGAAGAACGCATAAGAAAAGCAGGATAAAAAGTAACGGCTATTGCATAAATTTTAAAATAGTATTAACATTATTTTATACAACAAATAAATGAGTATTTTTATGCAGTTTGTACAAGTGTCTGAAATATTTAAGAATATAGGGAACCTTTATAATAGTGAGTTTGAAACAGCAAAGAATATAATGCTGGATTTTTCAAATGTTGAAAATATTGATTTGAAAGGTATAAAGACCCTTTTAAATATTCAAAAAGTCGCTTTGATGAATAATAAGTCAGTTGTTCTTCAAAATGTTGCTCCTAATGTTGGTAAAATACTTGATGTTACTGGGCTTTATAAGACATTTTCAATAGAGGCAACTAATCCAATTCTAAGAAAGTAGAAATATGTCTGCTAAATTTTTTATAGTAGCAACGCCAATCGGAAATCTAAAAGATATTACTTTTAGAGCAGTTGATGTTTTAAAAAACGTTGATTATATTGCTTGTGAAGATACACGTGTAACAAAGATTTTGGTTGATAAATATGCTATTAGTGCTAAATTGATTGATTGTTATAAATTTAACGAAAAACAAAGAAGTGGAAAAATTATTACTCTTTTACAAGATGGATATTCTGTTGCATTTGTTTCTGATGCTGGAACTCCTTTGATCTCTGACCCTGGAAGTGAATTGGTTAAAGTTTTAAAAGAAAATGAGATTGAGATAACTTCAATCCCTGGCGCATGTGCTGTTACAACTTTTTTAACGCATATCCCTCGAGATACTGAAGAATATGCGTTTATTGGTTTTATTCCTAGGGTAAAGAAACAACAAATTGAAATTTTGAATAAGTACAAATATACGAATTGTGTATTTTATGAATCACCAAATAGATTGATGGAAACACTTGAAAATATTCAAGCTTCGTTTTCTGCCGAAAAGAAAGTTGCTGTTGGAAGAGAATTAACTAAAGTTTTTGAAGAAGTAAAAATTGATACTGTTTCTCAAATGATTGAATATTACAAAAATAATACTTTAAAAGGTGAAATTGTGGTCATGGTTTTTGCTTCTGAATACAATGACGTTGAGGAAAGTGAAATTGTCGAAAAAATATCAATATTAAAGGAAGAAGGTTATTCAAATAAAGATATTTCTATAATAATTTCAAAATTGTATGGAATTAATAAAAACAAAATTTATAAACTTACAATGGAATAATTGCGCAAAAAAAAGACGAAATGGGGATTTCGTCAAAGAAAACAAGTAACAATTTAGTCTAGGCAAAAATATTTATTGATGAATAGTCAGATAATTCTGCATCATCTTTATGATTTTCATTCTCTACAGGAACGTAGAAAGAGAATGGATTTTGACCCTTTTTATCTTTGTTAGTATTTTGAGTTTCATTAACTTGAGAAGATGCTAAAACTTGTTCAAGTTCGTTTACTTCTTTTGCAATTTCAACTGCAATTGTAAGTTGACCATTTAAATCTTTTGTGCCCATATAGTTTTGAGCGGCTAAAGAGTTTAAATATTGTACATTTGCAGAAAAGCCGTTGCTTAATTTAACATCAAAGTCAGTTACTGCTTTTGCTGCTTGGAGTGCCATTTGAGCGTTTGTTTTTTCGGCATATAAATCAGTACCTAATTGAACTCTATTAAATTTTGATAAATCTAGTTTAGAAACATCAATAGTAGGTTGATTTTGGGGATTTAAAATTTGTTCAGAAACACGAACTAGTGCTTGGCTATCAATAGCAGGTCTGACAGAATTTGCAGAATATATAGAGTTACCAACACTTAAT
Source organism: bacterium (assembly GCA_017403285.1). Taxonomy (GTDB): domain Bacteria; phylum Cyanobacteriota; class Vampirovibrionia; order Gastranaerophilales; family Gastranaerophilaceae; genus Avigastranaerophilus. The sequence goes on along the minus strand of JAFQOI010000096.1, from coordinate 2,289 downwards.
CCCATTTTTTGCCTTTTCTCCGTTTTCTTATAATTTACTTATCGGCAATGTGAAATTAAACTTTAATCAAAAGTTTAATTTCGTTAATAATTGTTAACAAAAAAATTAATAAATTTCGCTAAAAAGCAAAAAGGTACTTGAAGAAAAAATATGTTTTGAATATTATAGTCTTAAAGATAAATAACATGTAAAGGAATGTAGTCATGAACCCTATAGTAGAAAGTTTAGGAAAAGAATATTTAAATAAAGAACTTCCAGAATTAAATCCTGGAGATACAGTAAGAGTTTCTGTTAGAATTATCGAAGGAAATAAAGAAAGAACACAGGCTTTTGAAGGTACTATTTTAAAGAAACGTGGTAGTGGTGTTGGTAAAACTATCACAGTTAGAAAAATCTTCCAAGGTGTTGGCGTTGAACGTGTGTTCCCAGTTTACTCTCCTCGTATCGAGAAAATCACTGTTGTAAGACGTGGTGATGTTAAACGTGCTAAATTGTATTACTTAAGAGAGCGTTTTGGTAAAGCAACACGTATTAAAGAAAAAATCGAAAAGAAATAAATTAAAAGTTATAAGAATAAAAAGCCGTATTCATTGTTATGACTACGGCTTTTTTAAGGAAATAATATGGAACATATTCACTGGTATCCTGGGCATATTGCCAAAGCGGAGAAAAAATTAAAAGAACAAGTCAACGTTGTAGACGTTATTGTTGAGGTTTTGGATGCTAGAATTCCTTTGAGTTCTTCTTATCCCGATATTGAAAAACTTATAAAAGAAAGACCAAGATTAATATTGTTAAATAAGTCTGATTTAGCGAATGCTGAACAAACTCAAAATTGGGTAAGAACAATAAGAGAAAAAACCAACTGTCCTGTAATAGCAACTAGTGCTGGTGATAATAAGGATTTATCTAAGATACTTAATAAGGTAATAGAGTTAGGACAACCCAAAATTATTAAATTGGTTCAAAAAGGCTTATTACCACGCCCTGTTAGGATAATGGTTGTTGGTATGCCAAATGTTGGGAAATCAAGTATCATTAACAAATTAATAAAGAAAACGAAAGCAAAAACTGGTGCGAAAGCGGGTGTTACTCGTGATCAACAATGGGTGAGGATTAATCCTAAAATAGATTTGCTTGATACTCCAGGGATAATTCCATTGAAACAAGACGATCAAAGAAAGGCTTATAAGTTAGCGTTTGTTGATTCTATTGGAGAAAATGCGTATGATGTTGAGGCAGTTGCCGATATTTTTATTAAAGATGTCGAGACTGTTTATCCAGAGCACATAAAGAATTATTATAAATTAGAGAATGAAGAAGTAACGATTGAAAATATTGCTTTAAAACGCAATTGGATAATTTCTGGTGGAAGACCTGATACAAAAAGGTGTGCACAAAATATTTTAAATGATTTTCGATCTGGCAGACTTGGTAAGTTGACTTTGGATAAGAATGAATAATTTATTTGATTTTGATAAAGAAGAACTTTCTAGTTTTGATTTTATAGTTGGTACTGATGAAGCAGGAAGAGGTCCTGGTGCAGGTCCTGTGTTTGCAGCGGCTGTTTGCTTCGTTTCATGTGATGATGAATTAATTGAAAAACTTTCTAAAATAAATGATTCTAAAAAATTGTCAGAAAAAGTCAGGGAAGAATTGTTCGATGTAATTAAAGAAAATTGTGTTTATGCTATATATCAAGGCAGTGTTGAAGATATTGAGCGTTTAAATATTTTAAAAACTTCGCTTTTAACGATGAAAAAAGCGTGTCTTGATGTTTTAGAAAAGTTACCAACGAAAAATGTTGTGGTTTTAGTAGACGGAAATAAAAAAATTCCTGATTTTAGTTTTTCTCAAAAATTTGTAGTAAAAGGAGATGCTAAATCCGCATCAATTGCTGCTGCAAGTATATTGGCGAAAGTTTCTCGTGATAGATTTATGCAAGAGTTAGACAAGGAATTTCCTCAATATTCTTGGTCAGATAATAAAGGGTATATGACAAAATCACATCTTGATGCAGTTGATAAATATGGGCTTTGCAAATGGCATCGTAAAAAATTTTTTGAAAAACATTTTGAAAAATCACAACAATTATCTCTTATATAACTATGCTAATTAGTTTTATACATAAATAATGCTATATATATTAATTATAAATTTTTTTGCAACCATATATGAAGTTTCGTAAGTTCACTTGCCGAAACAACGTCAAGCGAGCACTGTTTGAGCGAAGCGAGTTTGCGAAGCATATGTTGAGGCTAGTGAAATAGAAATGAAATATCTGGTTGC
>JAFQOI010000095.1 GCA_017403285.1 bacterium | reverse complement strand
TGATGTGAAGTTATTGTGTGAGACACTTCATATCGAAATTCCAAATGAGTATAGATAACTGCAAATAACAGTTTGTAGGGGAGTTCTGATACTCCCCTATAAAAATGGCTATTTATCAACTGTTTGTTGTGACATAGCCAATGATAAATTTATTCTACTGTAATTGAATTTTTTCCACCCTCTTTAATTCTAAATATCATTACACCTGAGGAAAGTTGTGTAATGTCTGGAAAAACGATAGCAGAATAATAACCATTTGCATTGTAGTATTTTAAAAGCATATTTCTCATAGTTACAACATTTTGTTCGGTTGCAACTTGACCGATATTGCTGTCAACAACTTCATATAATGCTTGAGAAGAAATTGCTTCGTTTCCATCAAAATTAATAGTCTTAATAACTGCAGAAACCGGAATGTTTGATGTTTTTTGAGTAAGTTCTTTTTCTCTTTGTATAAGATTTGCCTTGCTTTTTTCACGAGTTTGAAATTCGTGCATTCTCATATCTCTCATCTGTTCTCTATTAAGAGTGCCTGCATCAAATGTTCCCATTCCAGCAAAAGACATATTTGCTGACACTAAAATTGTACAAATTAAAACTAATAATCTTTTCATAATACCTCACAACTTCGTATGGTGATATTATAACATGACTAACCAAATTCAGCATGTAAGATTGGCGAGTTTGACTACTCCAAATTGTCTATTTTTGTTGAAAGAAATATATTTTTGTTATAATGTAATCTATAGTAAGATAGGTTTTCTATCTTTTAGGGCATGTGAAAAATCGAATAATTAGAAAAGGTGAAACAATGACAGTAACAATTGAAAAATTAGAAAATAACGAAGTAAAATTGAACATTGAAATAGCTCCTGAAGTTACATCTTGGGAATATGATAAGGCTTGCAAAAGACTTGCTCAAAGAGTAAATGTTCCAGGGTTTAGACAAGGAAAAGCCCCAAAATTAATCCTAGAAAAATACGTTGGTATTGCTGCACTTCAAAGAGAAGTTCTTGATAGTTTACTTCCTACAATTTTTGAAGAAGCAATTACAGAAAATAATTTTGATTTGGTTACTACTCCAAACGTTGAATCATATGAATTTACAGAAGATAAAACATTAAAAATAGTTGCAAAACTTGAATTAAAACCAGAAGTTACTCTATGTGAATACAAAGGTTTAGAAGTTGAAATTGAAGAATGTAAAGTTGCAGAGGATGCAGTTGATAAAGAATTAGCAGCGCTTCAAGATAGATTTGCAACATTAAATGATGTTGAAGGTAGAAAAACAACTGATACTGACCTTGTTAATATTGACTTTGACGGATATGTTGATGGTGAAGAAATAAAAGGTGGAAGTGCCAAAGGTTATATGCTTGATTTAGCACATTCTAATTTTATTGATGGTTTTGCTCAACAATTAGTAGGTCACGAACAAGGTGAAGAATTTAAAATTAACGTTAAATTCCCAGAAAATTATCATGATGATAAATTAAAAGGTAAAGATGCTGAATTTAACATTAAATTAAACGGTATAAAAGAAAAAGTTCTTCCTGAACTTAATGATGATTTGGCAAAAAAAGTTAATGCTAAATTTACTACTTTAGATGAACTTAAAGAAGATATTAAAAAATATTCTGAAAATAGTGCAAATGTTGAAAATGAAAGAAGAACTGCTGAAAAAGTTTATGATGCTTTGTTTGAAAAAATTGATGTTAAAATCCAAGATACAATGATAAATAGAGAAATTCAGGCATTAATGGGTGAATTTAAACAAAGAATCAATATGCAAGGTGGAAATTTTGATGAAATGCTTGAAAAAGAAGGACATCAAAAGGTATATGACCAAATGAAAGAAGAAGCAGTAAAAAGAATTAAAACTTCTTTAATTATTGGTAAAATTGCTCAAGAAGAGAAAATCAATGTAACTGGTGAAGATATTCAAGGTAAAATTGGTTATTTGGCTAATATTTATCGTACAACTTCAGAAGAAGTTATTGAAGAAATTAAAAAGAATCCTGCTCTTTTAAATTCTTTAAATCAACAAGTTATATCTGAAAAGGTTACAAAATTGTTAGTAGATAGTGCAAAAGTAAATTATAAGAAATAATTTTACATTAGAAAGGGAAAAATATGAGTTTTGTACCTGTAGTAATAGAACAATCAAGCAGAGGAGAAAGATCTTTTGATATTTTCTCAAGATTATTAAGAGAAAGAATTATATTTCTTGGTACTCCAATTGATGATATGGTAGCAAATTTAATAGTTGCACAGTTATTGTTATTAGACAGTGAAAACCCAGAAAAAGATATTATGTTATACATTAACTCTCCCGGAGGAAGTGTAACAGCAGGTTTAGCTATATATGATACAATGCAACACATTAGAGCAGATGTTTCTACAATCTGTTTAGGTCAAGCAGCATCAATGGGTGCATTCCTTCTTTCATCGGGTACAAAAGGAAAGAGAATGGCATTGCCTCATTCAAGAGTTTTAATTCACCAACCTTTAGGTGGTGCTCAAGGTCAAGCAACTGATATTGAAATTCAGGCTGCCGAAATCATTAGAATTAAAAAATCATTGAATGAAATTTTGGCAAGTAATACAGGTCAATCTATTAAAAAGATTGAAAAAGATACAGATAGAGACTATATCATGACTCCAGAAGAAGCATTAGAATATGGTATGATTGATAAAGTTGTTACTGTGAATACTCAACCAAGACCAAATCAGGAGATATAATTAATGGCAGCACATGACGATAGTCGTTTAAAATGCTCATTTTGTGGTAAAACACAAGAACAAGTTAAAAAACTTATTGCAGGTCCTGATGTTTATATTTGCGATGAGTGTGTTGAATTGTGTAATGAAATTTTAGATGAAGAGTTTCTTGAAAATAAAGAAAAACCACAAGAATCTGAAGAAAAAGAAACTGATTTGAAAAAATTACCAAAACCACATGAAATAAAGAAATATCTAGATGAGTATATTATTGGTCAAGATGATGCAAAAAAAGTATTATCTGTGGCTGTTTATAACCATTACAAGAGAATTGCTCATAATGCAGCAAATGCTGAAAATCAAGTTGAAATTCAAAAAAGTAATATTTTGCTAGTTGGACCTACTGGTAGTGGTAAAACATTATTAGCGCAAACATTAGCAAAAATGCTTGATGTTCCATTTGCTATAGCAGATGCAACAACTCTTACAGAAGCAGGCTATGTTGGTGATGATGTTGAAAATATTCTTTTAAGGCTTTATCAAAATGCTGAATTTGATGCTCAAAAAGCTGAAAGAGGTATTATTTATATTGACGAAATTGATAAAATTTCAAGAAAATCTGAAAATACAAGTATAACAAGAGACGTTTCTGGTGAAGGTGTTCAGCAAGCACTTCTTAAAATGATAGAAGGAACAGTTGCGAATGTTCCACCTCAAGGCGGAAGAAAACATCCTCATCAAGAGTTTATACAAATAAACACTGCAAATATATTGTTTATTGTTGGTGGTGCATTTGTTGGTCTTGATAAGATTGTTGAAAGACGTGCTGGAGATTCTGTTTCTATTGGTTTTGGCGCAAGTGCTCCTAAAACTCAAGCAGAAAAAGAACTTGATGAAGCAAAAATGCTCAAAAAATTACAACCAGAAGATTTATTGAAATTTGGGTTGATCCCAGAGTTTATTGGCAGAGTTCCTATTTATGCAGTTTTGGATCCTTTAGAAGAATCTACGTTGAAGAATATTTTAACTCAGCCAAAAAATGCGCTTTTAAAACAGTACCAATGTCTTTTGAATATGGATGGTGTTGAACTTAAGTTTGATTCAGACGCAGTAGATTTAATTGCTGCGGAAGCAATTAAACGTAAGACTGGAGCGAGGGCATTAAGGTCAATAGTTGAAGAAATTATGCTTGATGTTATGTATGAAGTACCTGAAAAAGGTGATTTAAAAGAATTCGTTGTAACAGCAGACATGGTTAAAGAAAAAAAGAAAAGCGGTGCGGAATTAATACAACTTCCAAAAAAAGAACAAAAAAAAGAAGTTGATATTTCACCAAGCACAAATGAAGAGATAGCATAAAAAAAGAACCCATTTGGGTTCTTTTTTTTATGCTAATTAATTATTTTATAGATTAGAGATATTTCTTTTTGTTCATCCTCTGCAATATCAAAAGCCTCTTTGATAAGCATTTCAGCATCTTTTATTGCTTCTTGCTTATTTGTATAGATAACGGCAATTGTTTCACCTTCCTTAACTGGTTCAGAATACTTTTGTGTTAAATAAATACCAGCACTGTAGTCTATACTATCAGATTTCTTTTCTCTACCAGCGCCAAGGTTTTTACATGCTTTTGCTATTTTTAATGCATCAATATTTTTAACAAAGCCATCTTTATTTGATTTAACTTCATATTTAATAGATGCTTGAGGAAGTTTTGTATAATCATCTAATACTTCGCTATTTCCATTTTGAGAGTCAATTATTTCTCTGAATTTTTCAAGTGCTTTACCACTAGAAATAAGTTCATCTAGATAATTATATGATTCTTCTTTTGTGCTAAATTTACCAGTTTTTTCAAATGCTTTATTTAAAAGAGTATAAGTAATTTCTTTTAAATCTGGTTCCATATTACCTTTTAGGAACTCAATAACTTCTTGAATTTCAACAGAATTACCAACTGCACGTCCAAGAGGTTGGTCCATTGAACTTATTACAGCGCAAATATTTCTATTTAAGCGTTTGCCAACTTCTACCATTATTTCAGATAATTTTTGTGCTTCTTCTGGAGTCTTTAAAAATGCACCAGAACCATATTTAACATCTAATATAATGTGATTTGCACCAGATGCAATTTTTTTTGATACAACAGAAGATGCAATTAGAGGAATAATATCTACTGTTGAAGTAACATCTCTAAGTGCGTATAATTTTCCATCTGCTGGTGCAAGAGAAAGTGTTTGAGCAGCAATCGCTGTTCTATTTGATTTTACTTTGCTTTTAAATTCATCAATAGATAAATCTGTTCTAAAATTAGGGATAGATTCTAATTTGTCAATTGTGCCACCAGTATGCCCAAGTCCTCTACCTGATAATTTTGCGGTATAAAGCCCTGCTGCAGCGGCTAAAGGTAAAAACATAAGTGTTATTTTATCACCTACGCCACCAGTTGAATGTTTGTCTATAATGTCATTTGAAATATCTGACAAATCAAGAATTTCTCCTGATTCAACCATATATTTTGTAAGCCAAGTTGTTTCGTCAATGGTCATCCCATTAAAATAAATTGCCATCAACAAGGCAGAAGTTTGATAGTCTTCAATACTACCAGCCATAATGCCGTCAATGAAAAACTTTATTTCTTGCTCAGTTAATTCTTTACCCTTTTTTTTGTTTTCAATAATGTCAATAATTTTCATATAAACCCCTAAAAATGATAAGAGAAGCCTTACAATGAATGAATCAGCTTCTCTTTGTTATAATACTTTTTTACTTATTTTTTTTGTGCGTTAAGATACTGAATGATATCATTTGTAACATCAACTCCACCAGCATAAACAACGCCGTAATCGAGGATTACGTCAAGTTTTTTTGCTGTAGCGACTGCTTTCGAAGCTGCTAAAACTTTATCTTTAATTTCAGTTTCTTTTGTTATTTTTAAGTTATAAATTTTTTCTTCTCTTGCTTTAAACTCTTTTTGAATTTGTTCTTCAAAAGTTTTCTTCTGAATAGGTGATTCTATAGTTTTATATTGTTTATCTTTATCAATAGCATATTGTTGAAGTTCAAGTAATTTGTTATCTATATCTTTATAAGCATTTCTTGCAAAACTATATTCATTAATTACTCTTTGGAAATCAGCATAACCAATGGTTTGTGCATTTGCAGATAAAGCGGCAGTGAATATAATTACTAATGCGATGAAAATTGACTTAAATTTTTTCATTGTGTCCTCCTATTTAACATAATTTTAACAGATGAAAAATATAAATACAAGCAGAAATGAGCGAAAAAAATATATCTATAATATAATGAAAATAAGGAGAGATGAAATATGTTAATAGTAATGGAAAGTCAAACCAGTCAAGAGAAGATCCAGAAGGTGATAGAGTTTATCAAGCTGAAAGGTTTTGATGCTCATGTATCAAATGGGGAAAATCACACTCTTATTGGTTGTGTCGGCAGAAAAGTTATTGATAAAAGAGATATAGAACTTTTAAGTGGTGTAAAAGAAGTAATAAGAATTTCTTCTCCTTATAAGCTTGTTAGTAGGGTTTTTCAGCCAGATGATACTGTTATAGAAGTAAATGGTGTTAAATTTGGTGGTGAACATGTTGGTATGATTGCAGGTCCTTGTAGTGTTGAAACACTGGAGCAAGTTGATGAAACGGCAAAGCAACTTAGTGAAGCAGGTGTAAAAATATTAAGAGGTGGTGCTTTTAAGCCAAGAACATCTCCTTATGCATTTCAAGGTCTTGGCGAAGAAGGGCTTAAAATACTAAGACAAGTTGCTGATAAATACAATATGGCTGTTACTTCTGAAATTATGGAAGTTGGTCATATTCCTATGTTTTTAAAATATGTTGATATTTTGCAGGTTGGGGCAAGAAATATGCAAAATTTCAATTTGTTGAAAAAATTAGGTGAAATAAATAAACCCGTATTATTAAAAAGAGGACTAAGCGCAACAATTGAAGAATGGTTGATGTCTGCTGAATATATAATGGCTGGCGGTAATAGAGAAGTTATTCTTTGTGAAAGAGGAATAAGAACTTTTGAACATATTACAAGAAATACGCTTGATATATCTGCAATTCCTGTTGTTCAAAAAATGAGCCATTTGCCTGTTATTGTTGACCCAAGTCATGCAACAGGTTTGAGAGATAAAGTTGCTCCTATGTCAAAAGCAGCGCTTGCTGCTGGTGCAAATGGATTAATTATTGAAGTACACAACAATCCTGATTGTGCACTTTGTGATGGTGCACAATCTTTAAATCCTGAAGAATTTTCTTATCTTTATAAAGATTTACAGGCATTGGTTGGTGTTCTTAAAAAGCAATTTTAATAAACAAATAAAAAGGGAAGGTAAAAAACCTTCCCTTTTTATTTTGATAATTTGACTATTTTACTTGACGAGCAATTTCATCAGTAATATCTGTTCCGCCCATTAATACAGCACTTTTTGCAAGAACAAGGTCATAACCTTTGCTTTTTGCTTGAGTTGTGATTAAAGTTGATATATTTTTATCAATTTCAACCAATTTTGTCTCATACGCCTTTGTCATTGCTGTTCTTTTTGTTTGGAAATCTTTTTGATATTTTTCTTTAAGTGCTTTTTGCTTTTTGGGATCAGTTTCTTTTGCGATTGCTGCTTGAGCAGTTTCACCGAATTTAGCCAATTCTTGAACGTTCTTTGTGTTTTGTGCTTTTAATGCTTTAACTTGAGCTGAAGATTCAACTACTTTTGGCACATTAACGATTGCAACTTTAAAATTTGATGGTACGTTAGAAATTGCATAGTTACTTGTAGTAATGCCTATAGCAAAAGCAGTAAGTGCAACAGCGAGAAATTTAAATGATTTTTTCATATTTGTCTCCTTTTGGACTATTATAACATTTTTATTGTTTTTTTCAAATAATAACTTGGGTTATAAACCTAATTATCTTTGAATGCATTAATTATAGAAGTTGTAAAATCAGGTTTTAATATTCCTTTTTCCGTTATGATACCAGTGATTAATTCATGTGGAGTCACATCAAATCCAGGATTAATTATATTTACATCTTTTGCACAAATCCTGTCCCCATTTATATGAGTTACTTCATCGTGCGAACGTTCTTCAATTGGAATTTCTTTTCCTGATTTAATAGAAATATCAATGGTAGAAAGTGGTGCGGCAATATAAAATGGTACATTATGGTATTTTGCTGCAATAGCAACAGTGTATGTTCCAATTTTATTTGCAGTGTCACCATTTGCAGCAATTCTATCTGCTCCTACGACAACCATATCAATCATTCCCTTTGACATGAAATAAGAGCACATTCCATCTGTTATAAGAGTTGTTGGGATACCATCTTGTGTTAATTCCCAAGTAGTAAGTCTTGCACCTTGTTGTCTTGGTCTTGTTTCATCTGCAAAAACTTTAATTGTAGGGTCTTTAGCATATGCGCTTCTTATAACTCCTAATGCTGTTCCGTAGCCTACTGTGGCGAGAGCTCCTGCATTACAATGAGTTAAAATAGTTGCACCTTTTGGAACCACTTGTGCTCCGTAATCCCCCATTTTTTTATTTATTTCTATATCTTCATTTTCAAGTTTTATGCTATTTTCTTTTAGTGCATCGACAATATCATTTATGCTTCCAGATATAGAATTTGCCAACTGTATTTGTTTATCAACTCCCCACATAAGATTGACTGCGGTTGGTCTTGATGATTTAAGGTATTCTGCTATTTTTTTTAGTTCGTTTAAAAAAGTTGTTTTATCTTGAACTATTTTTGCAAGTTCAATTGCTCCAAGTGCAACACCATGAACCCCTGCTATGCCTATTGCGGGTGCTCCTCTTACTATCATGTCTTTTATTGCGGTATACATTTCATTTGCGGTTTTTATATCTACAGTTTTAAATTCATAGGGTAAAATTCTTTGGTCTATCATTCGTGAAATATTATTTACCCATTCAATTGTTTTAATTTTTGATTCAAAAGCCATAATTCCCTCATTTATTTTTTAAAAGTTTGATATATGTATGTGGTTAAAAATCCTGAAAACATATTTAATAATGCTGATAATAGAGCAGAAAACAATATTATCCCCATTAAAAAAATGAAACTTTTAAATACCACTCCTACCCATAAAAAAGATTGTACTTTAAAAATAACATTTATTAGAAATGCCAATGGAAAAAATGTTATTGAAAATCCTAAAAAAGCAATAAAACCTGATATTCCACCATAAAATATTCCTTGTTCAATTTCTAAATCATTAATGATATTTAGGTGTTTGAAATAAATGATAACGAAAGGTGCAATTGCGAACAACAGTAGCATTAATATAAGAAATGACAAAAATGGAATGAGTGCTAAAACACCCATTATTGCGCCTGTTAATAAACATATAATTGTTATTATTTTAAATAAAGGATTTTTTGTCATTTTATACCTTCCATTCTCGCATGACATAGTGCAATTGCAATAGAGTCAAGGGTATCATCAAGTTTTGGTAGTTTTTTGTATTTTACTGATAATTCAACCATTTTGGCAACTTCATCTTTTGAAGCACGACCATATCCAGTAATAATTTGTTTAACTTCAATTGGGGTGAATTCTGATATCTTAATTGAATTTTTTTCTAATATAGATAAAATAACCCCCCTTGCTTCAGCGACAGGAATTATTGTTTTTTGGTTTTTAAAATAAAATAACTTTTCTACGCTTGCACAATTTGGTTTGAATTTATCAATAATGGTTTGCAAATCGGTTTCAATTTCAAACAAACGTTGGGAATCAGTTTTTGTTTTATCGGTTTGAATGGAACCAGATGAAACAAGAATATAATCATCCTTAATAATATCTATAATTGAATAACCAACAATGGCAAGTCCTGGATCAATTCCTAGTATTCTCATATATTATGGTCTTATTCTATCCATTAATCTTGGGAATGGAATTGTTTCACGAACATGGTGCAACCCACAAATCCAAGCAACGGTTCTTTCTATACCAAGACCAAAGCCTGCATGTGGAACTGAACCATATTTTCTTAAATCTAAATACCAGTTAAATGTTTCGGGATTTAAGTTATGTTCGTTTATTTTTTCCATTAATTTATTAATATCTTCTTCTCTTTGTCCGCCACCAATAATTTCTCCATATCCTTCTGGCGCAATCATATCAACACAAGCAGCTGTATTATTTTCCGCTTGTTTGAAGTAGAATGCCTTAACGCTCATTGGGTAATGGTGAATCATAACTGGTTTATCAAATTCTTCGGAAATAAGAGTTTCTTCATCTCCTCCAAAATCTTCACCATAAGGGGTATCATTCCCTTTTTTATGAAGTAGTTCAATTGCTTCTTCATAAGAAATTCTTGGAAACGGACGTTTAATGTTTTCAAGTTTAGAAATATCTCTTTCAAGTGTTTCTAAGTCTGCTCTGTTGTTTTTGACAACACTTTGAACAATGTATTCAACAAATTCTTCTGCTAAATCCATATCGTCCCAAATATCGGCAAATGCCATTTCTGGTTCAACCATCCAAAATTCTGTTAAATGGCGTCTTGTTTTAGATTTTTCTGCTCTAAATGTAGGTCCAAAACAGTACGCTTTACCGACAGCCATTGCAGCAGCTTCCATGTATAATTGTCCAGATTGGCTTAAGTATGCTTTTTGGTCAAAGTAATCTGTTTCAAATAATGTAGTTGATCCTTCACAAGCATTTGGTGTAAAAATTGGTGCGTCAACTAATGTAAATCCATGTGAATCAAAGAAATCACGCACTGATTTTATTATTGTGTGACGAATGTTTAAAATCGCTTTTTGTTTTAAAGAACGTAGCCATAAATGGCGGTGTTCCATCAAAAAATGAGGACCATGTTCTTTGGGAGTAATTGGATAATCATTTGCAACGCTTATAACTTTTATATTTGTTGCATCAATTTCAAATCCGATTTTAGAACGTTCATGTTTTTTTATTGTTCCGGTGACTTCAATTGAACTTTCCTGTGTGATTTTATCCGCAAGTTCAAAAACTTCTTCTGAAACATTGCCTTTGAAAACCACTGCCTGTATTTCAGCAGTCCCATCACGTAATTGTAAGAAATGCAATTTCCCACTAGAGCGTTTGTTATATAACCAAGCTTGAAGTGTTATCTCTTTGTCTTCATAATCCTTGATTTCATTAATCCAAATTTTTTTCATATCTACCCCTTAAAATAACAAATTCAGTATAATGATAACATATTTTGCATTTGAGTGAAATGCGCAAATTCATAATTTTGTTTGAATATCATTAAAATTGACAAAGAAAACCTATAAAACTAGAATAGTCATTATGAGTAAAATTATTTGTAAAAATCCCTTTTATTATTGCGATATAGGCATAGATGGAAATGTTTATGTGTGTTGTAATAAATGGTGCAAATTCTATTCAATAGGAAATATATTGCAAGATGATTTTTCCGAAATTGTATCTGGTACAAAATTAAACGAATTTGTTCAACAATTTGTTAATCAAGAATTTAAACACTGTAGAATTGATACCTGTATGGGGGCTCAAAGTGTTGATGAAAACGGATATGAATATTTATTTGATGAATATTCTCAAAACAAAAAAAGGCAAATAAGGCTTAATTTTGACACAAGTTGTAATGTGCAGTGTATCTTTTGCAGGCATGATTTTGAAATGGCTGATGCGCAACAACTTGAACAAACTGAAAAATTGATTGAAAGAATAAAAAGCTTTTTACCAGAAATGGATAAAAATCACTGTGAAATTTCTTTAAATGGAGTGGGTGAAGTTTTTGTTAGTAAGCCTTTTCTCGATTTAATAAAACATATTACAGACAATTATAAAAATATTAAATTTCAAATTATAACAAATGGTGTTTTGTGTTCAAAAGAAATGCTCGAAAAATTAGGAATTATAGATAGAATTTCTGGTATAGAAGTTAGTGTTCATGCTGCTAGCGAAAAGACATATAATAAGCAGATAAAAGGTGGAAATTTTAAAAGAGTAAGTAAGAATTTGGAATATATTAGTCAACTAAAATTAGATAGAAAAATTGAACGATTTCAAATGAATTTTGCAATAAATGTCCATAACTATAGGGAAATGATATCGTTTGCAAAATGGGGAATAAAATTGGGTGCACAGCCAAGTTTCCTTCCTTTATTAATTCTTAGTGAAAATGAAAGAATGGAATTTGATAAATTAAATGTTGCAGACCTGAAGCATTCAGAATACAACAAGTTTGTTAAAATTATAAAAAAATTAAAACCATTGAGAAATAAAATAATGATACCAGAGCATTATTTTAAATTAGAAACGAAAAAAGAAAAATCTAGAATAAGAAAATTTTTCAAAATATAACTGCCATATCATAATATGGCAGTTATTATATTTTATAAAAATAGATTAAAGATTTTCAATGATTTTTCTAATATCATTAGTAATTTCTTCTTCTGAAACACTATTCAAAATTCTGTTTACAGAAGCAGCAGGTTCTTCTTCAAAATCAACAGTAGTTTCATTTTGGCTATTACTAATAAATTTTTGAATTGCTTCGATAGTTTCTTTTGCGTCACCTAAAATATTCTTATACTTTTTTAAAGAAATTTCTGCCATATAACTCTCCTTTTTACACCAGTAGTTTTGCTATCGGCATATATTTTTGAAACTTTAGGAAATGTTTAAAAAAGATTAAATTTTCTTAATGAAAAAGTTAAGGCAATTTGGATATTTTCTTTAAAAAAAAATGTGTTTATGTAAGAATTATACAAAGAGCGCAAGCTAACAATAATTTAAGTAGTAATAATAGAGGAAAAAGAAAAATGGCAAGACAAGTTCCATTGGAAAGAGTACGTAACTTTGGTATTGCTGCTCACATCGACGCAGGTAAAACAACTACAACAGAACGTATTCTTTTCTACACAGGTAAAACACATAAACTTGGCGAAACACACGACGGTGCGTCAGTAACCGACTTTATGGAACAAGAAAAAGAAAGAGGTATCACAATCCAATCAGCAGCAGTAACTGCTATGTGGAAAAATCACCAATTTAACATCATTGATACTCCTGGGCACGTTGACTTTACAATTGAAGTTGAACGTTCTTTACGTGTATTAGATGGTGTAGTTGCTGTATTTTGTGCGGTTGGTGGTGTTCAATCTCAATCTGAAACAGTTTGGAGACAAGCTAATAGATATGAAGTACCAAGAATGGTATTCGTTAATAAAATGGATAGAACAGGTGCTGATTTCTACAGAGTTGTTGACCAATTAAGAAATAGATTAAATGCTAATGCACATCCAATTCAATTACCAATTGGTGTTGAAGATAAATTTACAGGTTTAATCGACTTGTTTGAAATGAAAGCACACATTTATACAAACGACTTAGGTACTGATATTAAAGTTGAAGACATTCCTGCTGATATGGCAGACAAAGCAGCAGAATACAGATCAGCTTTAGTTGAAGCAATTTCTGAATTTGATGATGATTTAATGATGAAATTTATGGAAGGTGAAGAACCTACAGTTGCTGAACTAAAAGCGGTATTAAGAAAAGCAGTTTGTAATAACCAAATCGTACCTGTATGTTGTGGTACTGCATTTAAAAACAAAGGTGTTCAATTGTTATTAGATAACGTTGTTGAATTTATGCCTTCTCCATTAGATGTTAAAGCTATCGAAGGTGAATTAGAAGATGGTTCTAAAGTTGCTAGACACTCTGACGAAAATGAACCATTCTCTGCTTTAGCATTCAAAATTATGACAGACCCTTATGTAGGTCGTTTAACATTCTTAAGAGTATATTCTGGTAAATTATCATCAGGTTCTTATGTATTAAATGCTACAAATGGTAAAAAAGAACGTATCTCAAGATTAGTTCAAATGTACGCTGATCAAAGAAATGAAATTACAGACGTATATGCTGGTGATATTTGTGCTGCAGTTGGTTTGAAAGATACAACAACAGGTGACACATTATGTGATGAAAATGCTCCAATTATCCTTGAAAAAATGGAATTCCCAGATCCAGTTATCTCTGTTGCTATTGAACCAAAAACAAAAGCAGACCAAGATAAAATGGGTATCGCTCTTCAAAAACTTGCTGAAGAAGATCCATCTTTCCAAGTTAAATCTGATACAGAAACAGGTCAAACAATCATTTCTGGTATGGGCGAACTTCACTTAGATATTATTGTTGATCGTCTATTGAGAGAATTTAAAGTAGATGCTAACGTTGGTAAACCACAAGTTGCATACAGAGAAACAATTCTTGGTAATGCTGATCAAGACTCTAAATTTATTCGTCAATCAGGTGGTAAAGGTCAATATGGTCACGTTAAAATTAGAATTATGCCTGCTGGTGAAAACGAAGGTTTTGTATTCGAAAATAAAATCGTTGGTGGTGCTGTTCCGAAAGAATATATCGAACCTGCAAGAAAAGGTATGGAAGAAGCACTTGAAGGCGGTATCTTGGCAGGATATCCTGTAATTGACGTTAAAGTTGAACTTTATGATGGTTCATACCACGAAGTTGACTCTTCAGAAATGGCATTCAAAATCGCTGGTTCTATGGCTATTAAAGATGGTTGTAAGAAAGCTAGACCATGTATCCTTGAACCTATGATGAAAGTTGAAATCGAAATTCCTGATGAATACACAGGTACAATTATTGGTGATATCTCAAGAAGAAGAGGCCGTATTGAAGGTCAAGAACCTTTAGGTAATACTGGTAACGTAATTGTAAGAGCAACTGTTCCATTAGGTAATATGTTCGGTTATGCAACAGACTTACGTTCAAATACTCAAGGTCGTGGAACATTCTCTATGGAATTCTTGAAATATGAACAAGTTCCTACAAACGTTCAAGAAGAAATTATTTCTAAATCAGGCGCTAGAGCTTAATTAGAATAATGAATAAAATAAAAAAGAGAGGTATTTTTTATCTCTCTTTTTTATTTGTAAAAAAAAGAGAAGCAATTGCCTCCCGTGATGATAGATAATAAAGGTTGAAGTTGGGTTTATATATAATCTGGTAATTTAATCTAATGTCTTAATAAAGTGAAAATTTATTTTTTATTTTATTTAGACATTATTTTATGAATAAACTTTTTGTGCCTTCTCTTACAACATGAGTAAAGCCAAAAATATCGTTCTTAACTTCGTATCCAGCAGGTAATTTATGTGTTCCTTCTGTAGCGTCTAATGCATTCCATGTGATATCTATTTTTCCTGCAAATTCAACGAATTTTGCATTTTTAGGAAGTTCCCCTGATTCGTTTATTGCTTTAATTTGCTCTTTTGTTAAACGATGGAATAAAATTCTTCCAATCCCAATTTTGGGGGCTTGAGTTATTTCTGGTTCTACTTTTTTATCAGTTATTGGTGAATATTGAAATACGTCTTTGAATAAATCCTCTTTTGAAGATTTTTTAGTTACCATATCTTCGTATTTCAATGCAGATGCTGGTATGCAAATACTGCATGACGGTCTAACGGCATTAAACATAATGTTTCTCCTTTACTTACATTCCAAAATATTGATTTTACTTACATTCCGAGTTGTTACATTATATAAGTATTTTGAGTTTTTAAAATTTACTATTTAATAGGATTTGTAAAGAAATATTAACAAGACAAAACTCCATTGTTTTTATAAAGATATGTAACATTACTACAAATATAGTATTAATTCTTTGAAACGAGTTATAAAAAGTGTTATAATGTAAGTAAGAGATATTAGCCCCGAATTTGGGTGCAAGGTCCCGAATTCGGTACAAGTAAAATACCTGAGCGTTGTACATCAGCGAAAGGGACATATGGATAAAATACAATTTCACAATGACCTAAAGAGGTTAATTGAAATTTTACCGCCGAAAATTGTCGATGCATTAAAGCCGTACAATATGGACGATGCAATTGAATTAGTTCTTGATTTAGGCAGGGTAGGAGAGATACGTCATTCTGACGGAAAAACGAATTATTTGGGTGAAGAAATTATATCGGATTCTGAAATTGAGTATATTACCTCAAGAATTCAGCCGTTCACTAATGATAATCGTTCTGGTATACCAGGGACTCTTCACAGAATAAGTGCAATAAGGAATAGGCAAGGAAAAGTTGTAGGACTTACTTGCAGAATTGGTCGTGTTGTTACCGGTACAATTGCTTGTATTAAAGATTTTGTATTACAAAATAAAAGCATATTGTTTTTAGGCCGTCCTGGTGTTGGGAAAACAACTAAATTAAGAGAAATTTCAAGGCTTGTGGCAGATGATCTTGGTAAAAGGGTTGTTGTTGTTGACACATCAAATGAAATTGCTGGTGATGGTGATACTCCTCATCCTGCGATAGGTAGAGCGAGAAGAATGCAGGTTATGCAACCGATTTATCAAAAAGATATTATGATTGAAGCGGTTGAAAATCATACGCCTGAGGTTATTGTTGTAGACGAAATTGGTACAGAAGAAGAAGCACAGGCAGCAAGAACTATAGCAGAACGTGGAGTTATGCTTATTGCAACTGCACATGGTAATACTCTTGATAATTTGATAAAAAACCCGATTTTATCTGATTTAGTTGGTGGTGTAAGTTCAGTTACTTTGGGGGATGATGAGGCTAAACGTAGAGGCTCTCAAAAAACAGTTTTGGAACGTGAAAAGCAACCAACGTTTGATATTGTTATTGAAATTATTGATAGAAATACTTTGGCTGTTTATAAAAACACTGCGGAAGCGGTAGATTATATTTTGCGTGGTTGGCCAATTCGTCCTGAAATTAGAAAAGTTGACCAAGTGTATGATAATAAAGCAAAAGAAGATGATTCATTTGTTCAAGAAAAAATAAAGGAAGAAGAGGCACTTGCGAGCAGCAAACTAAAGTTTAGTTTTTCAAGACAAGAGTACGTGAAGCAAGTAAAAGATTTCAAAAAAATATATATCTATGCTGTTTCAAGAACAGTGCTTGATAAAGTTCTTGAAAGACTTAATTTGCAGGCAGAAATAACAAGAAACATTGAAGATGCGGATATTGTAATTGTACATAAAGCTTTTGCGAAAGGCGGCACGAAAGTTCTAAGCATTGCAAATGATTATAAGTTGCCAATTTATTATGTACGTTCAAATTCTATGTCGCAGGTTCAAAAAGTTGTTAAAGAAGCATTACACATTACGGATAGTGAAACATTACAAGGTTATTATGATGATGCAGAACGTGCTTTGGATGAGGCAAAAGCCGCTATTCAAAAGATTTTAGAAGGTGCAGATAATATTGAGTTGCATCCTCAAAATCAACAGATAAGAAAATTACAACATGAACTTGTAGAGCAGCATAACTTATCTAGTGAAAGTATTGGAGAAGGAACAGAACGTCGTTTACGAATTGTTGGTGGTCGTGATTTCAAGAATGCTGGTTAAAAATTTAAAATTTGTATAGAAAAAGACCGCAAGTGACTGCGGTCTTTTATTTTGTTTTGGGAGGACTTGTTTAAACAGTTTGTTTTGTTAAATTTAAGCATTCAACAACTGTATTAACAACGGTTTGTTGTTCTTCAACTGTTAATTCTGGGAACATAGGAAGTGACATTACTAATGTAGTATCTTTTTCTGTTTTTGGTAAATCACCAACTTTGTATCCCAATTCTTTATGAAGTTTTTGTAGATGTAGAGGAACAGGATAATATATCATTGCCCCAATGCCTTTTTCTAGCAATAATTTGTGTACTTCATCACGATTTTCAATTTTTATTGTGTATTGGTGGTATACACAGTATGAATCATCAATTTCTTTTGGTGTTTGGATTTCAGGATATTTTGCAAACATTTCATTATATCTATATGCGTTTGCTCTTCTTTTTTCATTCCATTCTTTTATGTAGTTTAATTTAACTCTAATAATTGCAGCTTGAATTTCATCAAGTCTTGAATTTACACCTAATTCATCGTGGTAATATCTTATAGCGCCACCATGATTTCTTAATGCAACAATTCTGTTGAATAATGTTTCATCATTGCAAGTAATCATACCGCCATCACCCATACCACCTAAGTTTTTAGTTGGGTAGAAACTGAAACAGCCAAAATCGCCAAAAGTACCAACTTGTTGACCTTTGTATTGTGCGCCAATTGCTTGACAACAGTCTTCAATAACTCTTAAATTATGGCGTTTCGCAATTTCCATAATTTTATCCATTTCAGCAGGTTGACCATATAAGTGAACAGGAATAATTGCTTTTGTTTTTGGTGTAATTGCTGCTTCAATTTTTTCTGGGTCGATATTGAAAGTTTCTTCGTTTATTTCAACAAATACGGGAGTTGCACCTGCCAAACCAATTGCGCTAGCGGTTGCTACGAAAGTAAAAGCAGTTGTTATAACTTCATCGCCTCTTCCGATATTTAATGCTCTTAATGCAAGGTGAAGGGCATCTGTTCCTGAATTTAAACCAAGTGAAAATTTAGAACCTACAAAATTTGCAAATTCTTCTTGTAATGCTTTATTGTGTTTTCCTAAAATATATGAACCAGAAGCAAGAACTTCTAATACTTCTTTTTCAATTTCTTTTCCAATTTGTGCATATTGTCTTTTTGAGTCTAAAATAGGTATCATAATAACTTTCTCCTCTACTTCCCTATAATAATAGTTTAACATGTTAATATTGTGCCTTTATATAATCTTTATTTTTTAGTATTATTTTTATATGAGTTATTTTGAACGAGCACGAAAATTTAGAGCAAAAAAAAGATTGGGTCAGAATTTTTTGACTGATGTTAAAGCAATTGAAACTATTTTGGATACATCTGATATTACAAAAGATGATATTGTTGTAGAAATAGGGGCAGGGCTTGGCTTTGTTACTGAACAATTAGTTAAACTTGCAAAAAAAGTTTATGCTGTTGAACTTGATGAAGATATGGTTGCAGAACTAGAGAAAATTGGTGCGGAGAATCTTGAAATAATTCATAAAGATATCTTGAAAACTGATTTATCAGAGTTTGGAACTAATTTAAAAGTAGTTGCAAACATTCCTTATTACATTACTTCTCCAATTTTAGCCCATTTGCTAGGCGAAGTAGATGATTTAGATAATAAAAATAGAAACAGTATTTCTCAAGTTGTATTAATGCTTCAATACGAAGTTGCTAAAAGACTTACGGCAAATGAAAAATCTCCATCTAAAGAGTTTGGGCTTTTGTCTATTCTTGCTCAATTTTGGGCAGATGTTGAGTTTATCAGTAAAGTTGGTGCTAAATCCTTCTTTCCTGCACCAAAAGTTGATTCTGCAATAGTTAAATTAAACATAAGAAAAATGCCATTGTTAAATCTTTTAAATTATGGATTTTTCAGAAAAACGGTAAAAGCGTGTTTTGCAACAAGAAGAAAAAACATTAAAAATTCATTGGTTAACGCTGGCTTTAGTAAGCCGGCTGTTGAAAGTACGTTAAAAGAGTTGAATATAGATGAAAATGTTAGAGGTGAAGCTCTTTCTATTGAACAAATGGGGAAACTTTCAGAAAAATTAAAAGAAAATTTATGAAAAGAATAAAAGTTAAAACACCTGCAAAAATTAATCTTACACTTGAAGTTTTGAATAAACGTGAAGATGGGTTTCATAATATTCAATCTATTATGCAAGCGATAAGCCTTTATGATTATTTATCGTTTGAAATACAAGAGAATGAGGGTATTGAAATTAAATTAGATGGAAATTCTAAAAATATTCCCTATGATTCATCAAATCTTGTTCATAAAGCGGCGGTAAAATTTTTTGAAAAAGCAGGAATTAGTGATATAAAACTCGATATTTATATTGAAAAAAATATTCCAATTGCTGCTGGACTTGCCGGTGGTAGTACAAATGCCGCAGGTACTTTTTATGCGTTGAATAAATTATTTAATAATGTTCTTTCTTTATCTGAAATAGATGAATTATGCGCTTCGTTGGGTTCTGATATTAATTTTTGTTTAAAGGGTGGATGTTGTTTGTGTTCTTCTAGAGGAGAAAAAATAGAAAATTTACCTACATATATTCAGAAAGTTTCTTTGATAAAACCTAAAAATCTCGGTATAAGTGCAAAAGAAGCATATATGAATTTTTCTAAATTAAGTAACAAATCAAATCCAAATAATACGATTAAACTTAAAAATCTTTTATTAACTAATTCTTTTGATAAATCACTTTTATATAACAGTCTTGAAAAAGCACTATTCCCATCTTATGAAGAACTTACCAAGATAAAGGAAAATGTAAAAGGTTCTTTGATGTCAGGTTCTGGGGCTACTTTTTTTGTTTTGGATGAAAATATTAATACTATGCTTGATAAAAGCAGATATGAAATATTTGAAAATCTTACTACAATTGATACAGGGGTCAAAGAAGTATGAGCGAAGATATTATAATTACAGAAAAAACCAATCCAAATACAGTTGACATAGATGTTTCTTCTTCGTTTGAAATTGCTCAAATGATAAATAATGAAGATTTAAAAGTTGCAGTTGAGATTTCAAAGAAATTAGATGTTATCGCCAAAGCGATTGATTTGATTGCCGAGAATTTTAAAAAGGGCGGAAGACTGTTTTATTTTGGTGCAGGAACAAGCGGTAGATTGGGTGTTTTGGATGCATCTGAGTGTCCACCTACGTTTAATACTGATCCAAATCTTGTTCAAGGGATTATTGCTGGTGGTGATAAAGCTTTAAGATTTGCAATTGAAGGGGCAGAAGATTCTAGTATTCTTGCTAAAGAGGATTTTGATAAATTGAATATAAAAAACAATGATACAGTGGTTTCAATTTCTGCAAGTGGTAATGCAAATTATGTAATTGAAATATTGAAAACTGCAAAAGAGCAAAACATAAAAACAATTTCTCTGACTTGCAATCCCAATGCAAAAATGTCTTTATTCGCGGATATAAATATATGTATTGAGACAGGTGCAGAAACCATTTCTGGTTCAACTAGAATGAAAGCAGGAACTGCCCAAAAAATGGTTTTAAATATGCTTACAACTGGAGCAATGGTCAAAATTGGAAAAACATATAAAAATTTTATGGTGGATGTTAAACCCACAAATATTAAATTAAAAGATAGAGCAATAAGGATAGTTTCTTCAATTGCAAATTCAAGTAAGGATGATGCTCAAAATGTTCTAGAAAATAATGGCTGGCATGTGAAAGAGGCAATTATTCAATTAAAGAATAACATAGATTTTGACACAGCAAAAACTCTTCTTGAAAATCAAAATGGAATTTTAAGAAAAGTTCTTGAATAAAATTTATTATTCTTCAATATAAGAAACGATTTTCTTAACGCTATCATCAAAACTTGCTAATTTCTCTGCAATATTGCTTTGACTTGTTAATACTTCTCTTATGGCAGTCATAGCATTTGCTTGTTCTGAAGAAATTTTATTTATTTCTTCTGTTGAATTGCGTCCCAACAAAGTTTCATTCGTTGTTGAAACTTGAGTCGTTATGTAGTTAAGAATATCTTTTACTTCATCATTACGATGATTTTCGCTAATTGTTTCAATAAGTTTATCTATTCTTCCATACAAACTATCAACTTTTTCTTCAAGTGCATTAATTTGTTTAGATTGAATTTCAACTTTTTCTTTTAATAAAGTTTCAAGTTCAGTGAATTTATTATTGTTTTCTTCTGATAATTTTTCTATTTTGTCATTAATTGCATCAATATTTGGTGTTAAAGCCGTATTTAATTGAACAATAATACCAGTTAAAAGACTTTTTATTTCAGAAATATCTTCGTTTTTATAGTTGTTTAGAGAATCTGCCAAGTTTTCAGAACTGTTTATTAGTTGAATAATACTTGATTTAAATTCTCTCAGTTCTTCTGAAATATTTTTATTATCAGCAGTTTGTGTTTTTATTATTTCAACATCAAACAACATTGAATTTAAAATACCGCCAGTTGCATCAATCCATTCCGCAAGATACATAAATGCTTCGTTTAAATTCTTTCCAGCATTTACGCTATTTTGAAGTAGGGCATTTAAGTTCGAGAGTTTTTCTGTAATGTTTTTATACTTAGTTTCTGGGTCAAATGATTGTCTTTTGGTTTCTAAGTCATTAATAGTGTTTTTAAATGATTCAAGATGAATTCTAAATTCTTTATTTGCATCATCAGCAGAAAGAATTAATTTGTTAGTTCTTTTACTTATGCTTGCAATATCATCATTTAATTCTTCAAAACGTTCTTTTAATGAATTAACAACATCAGATGTTGTTTGTGTATTTTCTTCTAGAACTTGATGTAGTTTTAAAAAATCGGTTTCAATATCTAAAAGTGTATAAATATATGATTCAGTATCATTTTTTGTTGATCTAGTGATTAAAGAAAGTTCGTTAGATAATCTTTCAAGTTCATTTTTAATATCAGGAACGTTTTCTATAATTTTACTTGAATTAGATATTGCTTCTGATATTTCATCTATTTTTGTATTGAATTTATCATTTGTATCAACAAATTTGCTTTCAAGTGCTTTATTTTGCTCTGTAACGTTATCAATCTTTTGCACCCAATCATTTAAAAGGGAGATATTGTCATAGATTATATCAATTTTTGGAACGATTTCTTCAAATTCAATAGTCGAATCTTTTATAGAAGAAAAATCTTTTGACATAGAATCGAGTTTAATAGCCCATTCATTGAAAGCGGTTAAGTTTTCATATATGATGTCCATTTTATTAGCAACATCTTCAAAATCGACATCATCGGTAAAAGCAGCATCAAGTTTGTTTTTTATGTTGTTTAATGTTTTTGTTATAACAATGGTTTCATTGCTGAGAGACGCTAAAGATGCAATTTTAGATTGAAAATTCGCCATATTGCCATCAATGTTATCGATTTTCATTGACCAATCATTTAGAGCAGTAATATTTTCGTAAATAATATCAACTTTTTCAGATACATCATCAAAGTCGATATTTGAACCAAGTCTTGCATAAACGTTTTCAATAGATTTGTTTAAGAACCCAACTTTTTCTATCCAAGCTTGAATCATGCTTAAACTATCATAAATCTCGCTCATTTTAGAAAGTTGTTGTGAAAATTCTTTGTTTTTAAAGTTATTAAAGTTTGATTCGAGAGTTTTTATAAAATTATTTGTGTCCTTGATGCTTTTATGACTAATGCTTGAAACGTCAGCGATAACACCACTTATTTCGTCAAGACTTGGAATTGTAGGCTCTGAAGCCTCTATTTTTGTCATTAACTGTTCAATATAACCAGAAAGAGTGATATGTAAATCAGTAAGTTTTTTATCAAGATTTTCTATGTTTTCTGTATTATCAACAGGCTTAGATGCTTCTTTTATTTGTTTTAATTCATTAAAAATGTTTTCATTTGTTTTTAATGCTAAATCAAGTTGTTGTTTTTGAAATTCTTCAAATTCAGCATTGGTAAGAGAGAGATTTTGAATGTTTTGAATATTTTCTAAGTGTTTACCAAAGTCGTTTGATTTTTCTTTTAATTCGTTTATATCATTAAACAAATCTTTTAAAAGAGTTTCATTGCAACTGTCTACTTGAAGTGCGATATTTTCAAGTTTTTCTTTTATATCCTGAAAATTAAGTTTTGCTTGAGAATCAGAAAGAAGGCTTTCAATTGTTTCAACGGAATTTTTAATATCAAGCATATCTAATTCTTTTATGGAATCTATGCTATTCAATTTTTCGCAAACTTCTTCTAAAATTTCATTATAATTATTGTCGGTTGCCATTTTAAACTCTCTACTTTTACCTGTCTCATTTTATCATATCAAATATATATAATATGGGCATGTTTTAAGGTTTTATTGCTTAAACTTTTGAAATAAATTGCTTGATTTTGAGGATATCTTGCCTTGTTAACCATCTTGCAGAACCTTCTTCTTCTGAATGTTTTCTTAATAAGAAAGATGGATGCAAAATAACGGTTGCATCAATATTGTCAAGTATTTTATACCAATTTCCTCTTATTTGAGTGATTTTTATTTTATCGCCTAAAAAAGATTTGGCCGAAGTTGCTCCGCAAAGTACTATAACTTTTGGTTTTACTATTTCGATTTGTTTGAGCAAGTATTTTTCGCACAAATTTTTTTCTTCATCAGAAGGAACTCTGTTTTTTGGAGGACGACATTTTATCGTATTCGCAATATAAAAATCATTTTTTCGAGATAGTCCAGATTCTTCGATTAATTGAGTAAGATATTTTCCTGCTCTCCCAACAAAAGGTGTTCCTGTTTCATCTTCATCTGCTCCAGGGGCTTCACCTATCAATAATATTTTTGCGTCGCAATTTCCATCAGAAAATACAATGTTAGTTCGAGTATTACAAAGACTGCATTTATCGCATTTTAAGCATTCTTTTCTTAGTTCTTCTAGTTTTCTCTCTTTTTCAGACATAATATCCCCCAATCATAAAAATATTTTACCCTAGAGAAGATGACAATACAAATTTGACCAACAAAACTTATTCAGTGTTTGTTACACAAAAGTATAAGTAAACAATATTGCCGTTAAGTGCAATGAAGAGAAGTCGAAAATAATTTATTATAAAAATGTAAATCCTCAACTCTTCTGATTGCTTATTCTTAGTGCTCATCCCCTTCTTGATTTTCAAGAAGGGTTTTCCTTTTTATCCGTTCAAATAAAATTATTGTATTACATTAGAGTGGTCTTGAAAGAGACAATGGTACGTCTTTTGGATATATTTCTTCTGTTACACCGCCACAGCCAGTTACAAAGAAGAATGTAAATGCTTCTCCTGGTTGTATTCCTAAATCTTCATAAGGAATTGCTGTTTCAAAAATCTCTTTTCTTGTGTATTTTATGTTATGTTTCCATTGTAATTCCCACAATCCAGATTGAACTGCTTTTGAAAATTGGAATGGAAATTTTCTGTTTTGCGTTAGTGCGTATTTGATTTCATACGTGTATTTATCCAACAAAATTGGTGATATCAAATCAGTTTTACTTGTTGTTCTAACCGCAGCAGCGTCATTAAGTGTGGAATTATACGTTTTGATATAAACGTATATTGAAAAATATTCCTTGAACAAATTTTTGCTATTCATAAAATAACTGTTTGTATCAAAACGTATGTATAGATTATCTTTATCTGTTCCAAAATAAATCCTATTAACCAATTTGGTTTCTTTTATATTAGGGCCTGTCGGCAAGTCAATACATCCAGCAAACATCCATTCATCGTTTCCTTCGATTAACCCATTAATGTTTGGTGTTATTTGTCTTCTAGGGTTTCTTAATGGTTTTCCCATAAGAGAAACAAGCGGCATTTCAAATTTTTCTGGAATTGGTTTGTTTATTATGTTGTAAACATTTTTGAGGTGTTCTCTGAAAAGAAAATCAAAAATATTGTCTTGGTCAGAATTGTTTGGTTCTCCGTACCACCAGAACCAGTCAGAACTTTCCGCTATGTAAATTTCTCTTTTTGCAGCATTAATTTGTTCTTGAGTGAGTTTTTTTGCTTTTATTGCATCAGAAAGAACATTTTTTGTTTCTGCTAAATATTCCCATGCAAGATTTTTTGTCGGTTCTGCTATCCATAGTTGAAATTCTTGATTTAACCATGAACCAGTAGTTACTTTCTTTAAAGATTTTTCACTTGATTTGTTTTTCTTTATATAGTCACTAACAAGAACAGTTGAAACATCCTTGTCATTACTGATTAGGTCATATACTCTTTCAAGGAAGATTGCTCCATCTTCTGGATATGTTTCCCAGCTGTTTTCGCCGTCCATTGCTATTGTTAAAATGTGTTTTTCATCAGGCGAATTTTTTAATTTGTCGTGAATTGTTTTTATTCTGTCAAATAAATCATTTGCACTTAAAATACTGTCTCTATGAGCATATTCAAACCCAATTAAACTCGCCATAATTGAATTGCGGAATAAGAGATTTAAATCATTGTCTTGTCTTGTTTGATATTGGTATAAAGAACATACGTCATAAGGATCCTCATAACAGCCTCTAAAATCTCTAATAAACTCTTTTTTAATTGTATTTGAAAGAACACTTTCATCTGTAACAACCCATTCAATTCCATGTGTTGCGATTAAATCTAATGTTCTTTGGCTTATAAAATGTTCACTTGGCCAAAAGCCTTTTGGTCTTTTTCCAAAAACATCTTCAATCTTTTGTATGCCTAATGCTATTTGTTCATCTGCATCTTCTTCAAAATTTGCATCTAATGATGGAAGAGGATATTTTAGAGAAGGAACTTTTAAATCTTTTGATTTTATAAGAATAGGAAGAATTGAATGGTTATATGAGCCTGCTAAAATTTCAATTTTTCCATCTTCTTGGTATTTTTTAAATGTCGGAATAATTTGTTTCATTATTCTTCTATTTAAGTCTATAATTTGAATTCTATCTTCAATAGTATAGTCTCTTCCTTTTTCTTCCAGTTTTTTTAATTCTGGATATACTTTTTTCCAAGTAGGGTCAAACCATACTATATTGAAAAGAGCCATTATGTCTGCATAATCTTGGTCGGAAAAATCATTTATGCTGACTTCTCCACCAGTATATCTTTTTAAATAAAGTTCATTATATCTTTTATTTTTAGAGATTATATTTTCATAATTTGCATCAAAAAAATAATTTAAAATGTACAATTTATCGTCATTTGTAAGTTCATTAACTGGTGTTATTGTTAATTTTGAATGAATATCATGACCATCTTTATTTGCATAATCATCAATAACATCTAATAAATCTGGAGATATACTAAAATTAAGTTTAATTTTTGGAAATTTATCGAGAATAATTAGCATATCAAGATAATCTTTGATTGCGTGCAATCTTGACCATGGCATAAGTCTAATGCCGTTTGGCTGTGTTTGATAATTCGGTTGGTGCATATGCCAAATGATTGCAACTGCTAATTTTTTTTGCATAATTATTCTTCCTAATACCGAACATATTAGCATTTTTATTTCAAATAAACAACCATTTTTTGCCCAGAAATTGGGCGAAAAATAACAAATGTTAAGATATTTAACAAATACATATACTCAACAAACTCGTTAATATTATTGGATGTTGAGTGTATTCTCTACATTTTTTATACAAAAAATTTGACAAATTGACTGTACAAGTGAAAAAAAACGTGATTAAATATACTTAGTTTGAATTTAGTGTTTATAGCCCTGTAGCAAAAAGGTTTAGTCGTAAGACTATTGGGGAGAGGAGATTTGGAAAATCCAAACAATGGCCGCAACTAGCGGCTTTTACTTTTTGTAAAATTATTTGAATATATTGTCTGTATTTGTGCGAAAATTTTCTGCTATAAAAAATTTAAAAAATGTTATATAATTTTCAATCGAAAAGAAAGGAGTTTTTTATGTGGAAAAGTGATATAGATATCAATTCAGTTGTTGAGTTAAGGTTAAAGTCGAATGTGTATTTTGGGTTTGGTGCTATAAACAAAATGGAAGATATAGCAAAAGATATGAAGGGTAAAGGGCTTGATAGAGTTCTTGTTGTATCAGGAAAAAGAGCGTATAAAAGTTCTGGTGCTTGGGATGTAATTGAAAAAGCGTTTAAAAATAATGGAATTGAATATACAAATTATGCTGAGGTTACTCCTAATCCAACAGCAGATTCTGTAGATGCTGCTGTAAAACAAGGTAGAGATTTTGGCGCAAAAGTGGTAATGGGTATTGGTGGGGGTTCTCCTATTGATGCTGCAAAATCCGCTGCTATTTTACTTGCTTATGAGGGAAAAACGGCTCGTGACTTGTATGAGTTTAAATTTAATCCTGATAAAGCACTACCTATTGTTGCTATTAATTTGACACATGGAACTGGTACTGAAACGAATAGATTTGCGGTTGTTACTATTCCTGAAACTCAATATAAACCAGCAATTGCTTATGATTGTATTTATCCATCATACTCAATTGATGATCCTGCTCTAATGATGAACTTATCTCCAGAACAAACAATTTATGTTTCAATTGACGCTGTAAATCACTCTGTTGAAGCGGCTACAACAAAAGTTGCTTCTCCTTTTTCAATATCTACAGCGAAAGAATGTATTGAACTTGTCGCAAAATATCTTCCTGTAATAAATAAAGATTCTAGTAATAAAGAGGCTAGATATTTCTTATTGTATGCTTCTATCCTTGGTGGTGTAAGTTTTGATAACGGTTTACTTCACTTTACGCACGCATTAGAACATCCTTTAAGTGGTGTTAAGCCCGAACTTTCTCATGGTTTAGGACTTGCTATGATTCTTCCTGCTGTTGTTAAGTATATATATAAAGCAAAAGCAAAAACTTTAGCTTCTATATTTTCTTCAATTATTCCTGACTTGAAGGGAACTCCTGATGAAGCAGAATATGCTGCAAAGAAAGTTGAAGAATGGTTATATAGCGTTGGAATTACAAAAAAATTGCAAGATGAAGGATTTACTGCGGCAGATATTGATGCACTTGTAAATCTTACATTTGAAACCCCTTCTTTGGCGGGTTTATTATCTATTGCACCAGTTGAGGGTTCAAGAGATGTTGTAAAAGCAATCTTTACAGAGTCTCTAACATCATATAATTAGTATGTTTTTTAGATTAAAAACCGCATATATTTATGCGGTTTTTATTTTGTTAATATTGAGTTAAAATAATCTAAGAGGTTTTTTAATGCAATATAAAAGTTGTCAGTGGGTAAATAGAGGTATTGAGTTTAGAACGGATTCTCTCCGTTTATGTTGCTATGGGTATTTGCAAGGTAGAGAAACAGAACATCAAACCATTATAAAAGAAAATTACCACGGTGAATTTTTAAACTCTAATGAGATTTTTGAAATAAAACAAAAATATAAAGAAATGCATAAAAAAGGTGAATATTTAGATGCTTGCAAGGATTGTATTTATCTTTATGAAAAAGATTGGGATGACGAAAACTATATAAATCATTTTACTTTTAATCATTGGACAAAATGTAATTGCAATTGTTCTTATTGTTATACAAGAGAAGATAAAAAAGCCTTTAATTCGTATAAAGAATACCCTTTGTATCCGATAATTAAAGATATGTTCAAGAAGGGGATGATAAAACACACAGATGAAGCGTGCGTTATTTTCGGCGGAGGAGAGCCTACTATTTTGCACGAATTTGATAAATTAATAGACCTTTTTCTTGTAAATGGTTGTAAAAATATAAGAATTAATTCTTCGGGAATAAAATATTCAAAAAGTATAGAAAAAGGTTTAAAACTAGGGGCAATAAGCCTGGTAATTTCTACCGATGCTGGTTGTCGTGAAACTTATGAAAAAATCAAACAAGTTAAAACGTATAAAAAAGTTTGGGAAAATATTAGAAAATACGCCAAAGCGGCTGGTAATAATAACCTCTTGAAGGTCAAATATATTTTGTATCCACCGATTAACGATAATTATGTTGAAATTGATAAATGGTTTGATGAAATAGTTAAGAATGGTGTTAAAGCCGTTAGTTTGAGCGTTGAACAACATTGGTATAATGAAAATCAACCTGATTTTACACCTGAAATTTATAAACAAATTGAATATATGAAGGAGCGTTCTAAAAAATTAGGACTCGATTTGGAAATATATTGTGAAGCACTTGCTGTGTTAAAATAAATCATGTTGGATATTTGCAAAATCTTCTTCTTTTAACAAAGAACCAATGTAAAAAGGATGTCTTCTTATGGTTTGTAAATTTCCCAAGTCTGTTATTTTAGAATTTTTGAAATATGCACTTCTTCCAATTGTGTGTAAGGCGCCTAAATCCGTAACGCTGGAGTTGCCAAAAAATGCATCTCCCATAATTACTTCTATATCTTTTAAACTGGTTATTGGGCTACCTGCAAAATATGCATCACCTCTAATCATCTTTAATTTTCCTAAATCATCAATATTTGAGCCTGTGAAATAAGCATCTTTTCCAATATATTCTAACTCTCCTAAACTATTTATCGGGCAGTGTTCAAAATGAGCATCACTTCCAATATATTTTAGTTTTCCTAAGGATTTTACTCTTGAATTGTCAAATCTAGCATCTTCATTGATTGTTTCTAGATTTTCTAGATCTGTAATCTGTGAATTTCCAAAAATAACAAATTTCCCAATGCTTTTTAAGTTGCCTAATTTTGAAACTTTTGAATCTTGGAAATAAGCGCAACCTCCAATCCTTTCCAAGCAGCCGAGATTTGTTACATCATAATTTGAAAAATATGCATTCCTTTTTATTTCAATAATATCTTTGAATAAATCATTTTCGTTTATTCCGAGGTCTTTATATGTAAATTCGCTATCTGGTTCTCGGAATTCATCAATAATTAGTTTTCCGTTTTCATCTTGCTCGGTTTCAATTCCAAAATAATTCAAAATTCTTTGAGTATCTTTATGTTGGATTGCTAAATATAGATGATTTTTAATTTGTTCAATTCTTTTTTTGTTAAAGTGCGCCATTCTAATTTCTCGGTGTGCATTAAATGACGTTTCTAGTCCATTTTTTTCGATATAATCTGTAATTATGTCATAATATGACATCGGAATTTGTGTATTATTTTTTTCTCCTTGAATTTCTTGAAGTTTTTTACCCTCAAATCTTAATCCTATTTTAGGTTTTCCATCAACAAGATAAACATGGAAATCACCTTTTTCCAAATATGGTTCAGCATTGAAAGATTTAGTACACCAATTTTTGTGAGATAGCGTTTGTAATTTTGTGACGTTTGCTTCAAAGTTTTCACTATCGTGATTTTTTGATGGTATGATTATCCACTTTGTTCCTTCTTCTCCAGTGTTGGTATCTTCAAGATAAAATGCATTTAGTTTGGTTTTATACATTTTGTGAAAATTGAAACTATTTTTGGGGTTTTCTTTCAATGACTTGTTGAGTTCTGAAATACAATCTGCTAAAACACCTTTATTTAAAACCGGTGGAAGTTCGTCATTGTTAGGCTTTAGATTTTTTGTTATGGCATCCAATATTATTAATTGCATTGCTGGGGTAAATGCACTGTTTCCCTGTAGAACGTATATAAACCATTCTTTTAATAAAGCCTCTCTTTGAATTTGGCTGTCTTTTTGCCTTGCTTTATAATCCCTTTTTGCTAATTCTTCTATTTTCGATTTTGTCCAATTTTCAAAATCTTCGTTGGAATTAAATTTTTCAATAGGAGCCTTGTATTTTTCTACAACAGCAGCATCAAATCCAGAGAATTTTGTTTTTTTCATTGCGCCAAAAGAAACCGTGTCATACTTTAACGGTTTAAGATTCTGAAAATTTGAAAATTCATTTTTTTGTTTGTATGAATTTATGTTTGGTTGCAGAAATGATATTCTCATGTTTGACTCGATAATTTCTTTTGCTAGAAACCCTGTAAATTTTTTTGTTGCGCTTTGCACAATTATATATACTTCGAGTT
Organism: bacterium; assembly: GCA_017403285.1. Classification (GTDB taxonomy): domain Bacteria; phylum Cyanobacteriota; class Vampirovibrionia; order Gastranaerophilales; family Gastranaerophilaceae; genus Avigastranaerophilus. The sequence goes on along the minus strand of JAFQOI010000095.1, from coordinate 147 downwards.
CGTTCACCAAGTTCTATATGCTCTACAAAAAATACGCAAAAAAAAAGGAACTTTTTATGGTTCCTCTGAAATCTGTTTCAATTTCCTCGTGTGTTAGTAAAAGGTAGTAAGTAAGGTAAGTATGAATATAAAATCTTGTTTAATTGG
>JAFQOI010000094.1 GCA_017403285.1 bacterium | reverse complement strand
CACCTAACACAAAACCAAAATCAGTTTCTTCACTGTCGTTTAATCGCCAACTATTTAAAGGATTTCTCATTCCATGAATAGCACCTTTAAATCCACTAACTTCAATTAAATTAATAAAAGGTGTTCCACCGACATAACGATTATCGATTATTTTCAACATTCCATCATCTCTCCTTTATACTCCAAAAATTCCTAACAAACAAAATAAAACAACCACAAAAACGACAAACAAATCTTCGATATGAAATTTATTCATCTAATCACCTCACCAACATTTACGAGCGTATTCCAATAATTGTTCTTGACCATCTAATCTCCCTTCACAATATCCCATTACATAAATCGCTTTAATGTATTTTTCTAATTGTTCTTTTTGTTCTGATTTTGAGTCTAAATTCAAAAGATCATTAATTCTTTCTCTAACTTCATTATCGTTTAACATTAAATCACTCCTTTTATTTAATTCATCAATAATATAAATAAAAGAGTGTTTTTCTTATATAAGAAAGAAAAAAATGGAGCTAATTAGCTCCATTTCTACTTTCATTTATTTTCTTAACCATTTCATGAATAGTTGTAGCTCCGCTTGAGCATACTATACCTGTAATAACGCTATCTAAATAAGGTACGACTAATTCAACTCCCAATAACGACAGTAATTCAATTCGTGATGAAACGCATATGATCAAAGATACAATCATAGTTAATAAAACTTTGAGATTTAGTATCTTTTTGTAATATCCACTAGGAAATTTTATTAATTTCTTCAAATTTTCAACCACTGTTTGAATTACTATCGCAATAATAACAACAGATATCAGTTGTTCTACCATTTAATTACCTCCTATAAACCAAAGATTGAATATAAAAAATTGTGTGTTGAATCAATTTCTTCCTCTAAATCAACATCTTTTGTACGACTTCTTTGATAACCAATTTTATATAATCTATTATGTGATTTCCATTCACTAATATATGATGATTCACTTCTTGTTACTGGAAGTCCTAATTCTTTTCTTTTTTCAATAATTTCTTTTACAGCTTGTTTAATTTCGCTATCAGAATATGTATAACTATCATAAACTTTTGTTACTTTTTCACTATATTCTACTTTTGTTTTCATTTTACTTCCTCCTTAAATTTTTTGACAATATGTTTTACTTACGTATAAACCACTTTTTGTTTTATACCATCCATTTACTTCGCCAACAATAGTTAAGATTGTACCAACTTTAACGGTACTTACTACAGGATAATTTGTTCCTGCCCCTTTTCGTGCATTTAAATAATTACAATTAACAACTTTGATTTTAAATTCTAACTTTGTTGTAGTCGTTGTTGTTTTTTTAGTTAAACCTAAGTATTGAATAATTGAATCTGCTACCGCTTGTGCATATGCTTTTTGTCCTTTTATCGTTGTAATATAGTCAAAATCAGCATGATTATCATAGAATCCACCCTCAACTAATACAGCTGGAATACTCGATTTACAATTTAACACTGCGAATGACGCTTGTTTTACGCCACGATTTCTCATTCCAGTACGTTTTACTAAATTACTTTGTATAATTTGAGCCACTTTTTTATCTGCTACTGAACCATATGTATGCCAATATGTTTCAACACCAGTTCCACCCCCAGCATTATGGTGAATAGAAACAAATAAATTAGGATTTTGTGCATTTGTTTTTGCTATACGAGTCGATAAAGGTACATCTGTTTTACCGGTAGTATCATCAACTCTTACTACCGTAACATTATAATTTTTTAAAATTTCTTGAATGTAATTACAAACTGCGTTATTTAATGTCCATTCTCTCACAACCGTTCCCATAGAAGCAGGTGAACGTTTTCCACTCGTATTAAAACCATGTCCTGCGTCTAAAATAACTTTTTTATTTGCCATTTTCATCAATCTCCTTTTAATTTAAAGTTTCAAAATAAATTTTTGCAATACCATATTGAACACAACATTCATGCTCAATCCTACAACCTCTTGATTCTTTCCAACCATCAACAAACACACAAACATCTGCTGTTGACAATTTCTCCAATGCTTTACCTAAAAGATATAACGGTTTTTCATTTGAATCTTGAATAAACGAATCAATAAATTCAATTTCTTCATTGATGACTCCAAAAATATAACCATCGGTTAAGTACGTAATAACGTTATTACGTACTTTCAGAATTTCTTCATTTGTTAATCCTGTCATCGGTTGACTAATAAAAACTTTCATCTCATTCACCTCTAACATTTTTCTATAACTGTAAATTCAAAACCTTTACCAAATTTTTTATCCTCAACTTCTTTGATTCTGAAATTAACATGATTATCTTCTAAATACCAACAAATAAAATCAACTTTATCTTTAAAATCCTCATCAGTAAACATTGCTTTATAAACACGTAAACTAACAGCTTTTCCTTCAACCAAACAATCAACCATTGAACATAATCTTTTCAATTCTTGTTTATCCCCTTTCTTTTGAGTTTCTTTCCATACACCATACACAAAATCAAACGAACAAGCACAACAAACAAAAACTAAAGTGATTATTAACGGTGTAATTAATGGAATACCTACAAATAAATTAGGTTCTAGCCACACGATAAGATATAAAACCGCTAATAAACCAACCCCATAAATTAAATTGTTTTTAATGGTTTCTTTCATTTTTCATCACTCCTTAACGAATTTTCATTAAGAATATAATGAAAAGATATTTTTTCTTACCTTTTTTTATGATCGTTGCGATATTTAGTTTTATCTTTCATTCTTGCTTTTTTTCTAATCAGATATTCACGATAATCCTCATCATCGGTTAATCTCATGCAACAAGTCCATGTATATGAGGATTTTGGAAATTGATGTTTTTTTAAGCACGTTTCAAAAATATAAATTACCGTTGAAAGGTCTATTTTATTATTTGAATCAACCCTAATGTGTAAGTGTCCGTGTTTTATTAATCCCTCATAATTCGTGTTAATCAGAAGTAACTTCCGTTTTGAACCAAGCACACAAATATATTGATCCATTTGATAAAATATAGGTTTTTTATTCCAATAACCTAACACTTCGTTTGTAAATCCACGTTGTAACTCATCTTTAAAATCAAATAATACTTCTTTTTCTTCAGGTTCTTCACTTAGTAATTCATCAAAATTAGCGGTTAAATCATCCATAATTCACGCTCCTTTCGATTAAATATAATTAATGTAATTTTTTTCTTATATAAAAAGACACCTAAACAGGTGTCTAAT
>JAFQOI010000093.1 GCA_017403285.1 bacterium | reverse complement strand
ACATTTCCACAGCGTTATAGGATTATGGATTCGGAACCAGAAAAGCAGATGGAACTACGACGAATGATAGTGGATAATTATTCTGTATTTTATACGATTCGTGCGGATAAAGTTATTGTAACTGATGTTTTATATACTGCAGCGGATATTGAAGTGCGACTTCGAGGTGTGTAATTTTACGAAAGCATGCGATTATTTGAATTTGGTAAAGTGATAATTTTGAATACTTAGGAGATAGAAAATGAATAAAGAACATAAAGTACTAAAGTTTTTTATACCGATGTTGGCATGTATTTACGGTCTTGTTTTAAGTTTACTATGTGCAAGTGTTAATAGACAGGAAGAGTTTGTTCTGTATCGAAGTTTGTTATCCAATTTATTGGAGATAGTAGCAATTATTGTGACAGTGCTGTTAATAAAAAAAGTATTACCTAAAGTGTTTCAGCAGGTCAAAGAATATAAAATGGTGATGCCACCAGTATACGTTTTATTTGCTATATTCTTAATAATCCCATTATGGATTATTGTGAAATATAAATTAATTTACATAGTGACATCGTGCGTAGGTAATGTTGATTTGCAGACAGTAGTATATTCTACATCAGAATTAAAGGAAGATTTAGTGGCGAGTATTTCAGCTTTTTTCTTGGCACCTGTTTATGAAGAGTTAAGTTTTCGATATTTAGCATTATCTGCATTTAAAAAGAGAAAAAACCAGGTTATATTTGGTTTTTTGGTAGCATTATTTTTTGGAGTATTACATCTGAGTAACTTTATGGGGGCATTTATGGATGCATTTATATATATGCTTCTGTTTGTGTTTACAAAAAATATTGTTTTATGTATATGGACTCATTGCTGCTGGAATGTAATAACAACGGTATTTTATATTATGTCATATCTTGGTGTTTGCGAAATTTCACAAAGTTCCTATCCAACTGTTATCAAGGTAGAGAATATAAGTGCGACAATTATATCATGTGTTTTAGCAATGATAGGTATCGTAATAATGATATTAGGATATAAGAAACATGCGAAGGTAAAGGAATGATTTTTTAATTACAGAAGTACAAATTTCAGCTTTGTGAAGAGTTGAAAGTACGCAAGAATTTAAATTTTGTGGAGAGAAGATATGGCTTTAAATATGCGAAAGCATTATATTGATAATTTAAGATGGCTTATACTTTTGATACTTATACCATATCATGCAGCACAGGCATGGAATACATGGGGTGAACCGAACTATATTTTCTTTGAGGGAAATCGGGCAATCAGCAGTATTATTGTTTTTTTTAGTCCTTATTTTATGCCAGTGTTATTTGTATTATCAGGCATAAGCACAAAATTAGCTTTGCAAAAGAGGACAAAAAAGAGTATCTGATTCAGAGAGTGAAAAGGTTACTTGTTCCGCTTTTGTTTGGAACAATCTTTTTTATGCCTGTTATGACGTACTTGGCAGATAAGTTTCATGGTTCTTATCAGGGGGGATTTGTGGAACATTATGTTGTGTTTTTTACAAAATTGACAGATTGGACTGGGGCAGATGGTGGCTTTTCACTTGGACAGTTTTGGTTTTTGTTATATCTGCTAGTGATTTCGATTGTAGGTATTTGTGCAATTACATGGTTGAATAAGATAACTGTCAACTTGAAGAAAAGGATTTCATTCTGGATGGTTTTGGTATTAGGTTTACCATTGCCACTGTTAAGTGAACTGCTTTCCATAGGTGGGAAAAGCTTTGTGGAATATACATATTTATTTTTGATTGGTTATTATGTTCTTGCAGATGAAGAAGTAGTTGATAAAGCAGAAAAGAATAGTTTATTATTGTTTAGTGTTGGACTAATAGCAACCATTTTGAATGTTTATCTTTTTATTTGGTCAGATGTGGAATTGACATTTTTAAATATTATCACAAAATATGTATCAGAGTGGATTATGATAATTGCTTTAATAGGCTTAGCAAAAAGATATTTTGATTTTGGAGGTAAAACTTCGGATTATATGAATAAAAGGTCATTTCTATTTTATATCTATCATTTTATCTGGGTTGTTTTATTTCAGTACATATTATATGGTTTTGTTGGAAATACAACCATTATCTTGTTTATAGGCTCGGTGCTTTTGTCTTATTTGATGACATTTATTTGTTGCGAAATTAGTATCAGAATACCTGGTTTGTGTTTTCTGACAGGAACAAAATATACTGCAAATAAGTGATTAGACAGACTGGAAACTTTCAGTTTGTTGAAGAAATATGTTTCTGTTTATAAAGATACTATGCCTAATGTGTAGTATTTTTTTCTCCGCCAAAAATCCCGAAATATTTCCACAAAATTCATATAAAATATGAGTTGCTTTTGGGGTGTTATGAGTTATAATTTTTATATCAGCGAAATGGTAATATTACCACTTTTGAAAAGGCGGAGCGAATATTACCAAAAATATT
>JAFQOI010000092.1 GCA_017403285.1 bacterium | reverse complement strand
TGGTATTATCATCATGGATGGGAAAGGTACGGAAGTTAAAAAAGAGGTGAAAAAATATTCAAAAGAATATTGCAGAAATAATTTAAGTACTAGATATTATGACAATTGGAATTGTGAAGATATTGCTTATCAATTACAAGATAATTGGATTAAAGATGAGTTGGAGTATTTATTGAAACGAGGGTATTCATTTGAAAGAAGTATAGATGAATTAGTAGAAAAAGGAAAAATAACCTTATAATTTAATCATCTTTTTATATGCAACGCATATAATATTAATGTAAAGAGGATAAATGATGAGGGAGATGTTAATTATGGGTGTAAATATTAATGGAAATGAAATTAAAAAAGTGATTCTTGATTCAAATGTAAATAGTAATTTTCCAAAACGTAAAGATGGTAAAAATGATAGAAAAGCGATGTTAGCAGGTTTAGAACATGGTCATAAGTATTATGCTACTTTAACCGTTATATATGCAGATTGGACAGAATACGAAACAACATTAACACTAGAAAAATTATTTGAAAATAGAACTTATGTTCAAGTACGTGATAAAGATAGATTCGAAACATTCGTATTAAAATTTGACACATTATTAAAAGATGAATTAAAAAAGGGAGAATTCGTTCAAGAACTACAAATACAATCAGATAAATACTTCAAACGCATTAATGAAATGAATGAAAAAATCGCAAAAGCAAATAAAGAAACGGATGAACAAAAAAATATTGTAAAATTTTTCAAAGGTAAATGTGAAAACCAATTAGTTGTGATTGAAGAAAAAGATCGTAAAATCGTTTCTTTAGAAGAAAAAATACACAGTTTAGAAAGTTCACTTGGTGAACGAAAAGATGATATTAAATTTAGTGATGAATCATTAGAAAAATTTATCGATATGGCAGAATATTTAGCAAATGCAAAAATTGACCACAAAAACTTTAAATCAATTATGGAAAAACAATTTAAAGAATTATTTTTAAAATAATATATAAAATTTATATAAACATTTAGCGGTTTCTCGCATATATTATTAATATAAAAACAAAAAAAGAAAGGGGTATCTGGTATGTTAGAATTACCAACAAAAACTCAATCAACAGGTCGTGTGGTAGTAGATTGGCAAAGCGTGGTAGTTGGATTTAAACTAACTATCGATACCTATATTATTAATGTATTAAATAATGAAATGGTTGAGAAAATCGCTAAAACGTCTGGAAAAAAACGCAAAGAACGTAGATTAACGGTTCAGTTGAATGGTTTTCAAGAAACTTATGAATGTGGTACAGAATCAATAAAAAAAGGTTCATTTTTGAAAAATTTAATTAAAAAATCAATTACAAAAATTATTGAAACAATAGTTAAACCAAGTAATTATTTACCTATTGCGACAGATAAAGTTAGATTAGTTAATTTTTTAGGGTATTTAGAACAACCACAATGGTCAATGATTAATCGTGAATTTGGTGAAGCATTTACTCTAAAAGAAATCAAAAACGTATATAAAAAATATGCAAAACATTTACACCCAGACACGAATAAAAACGTAGTTGAAAATGAATTTAAAATCTTAAAAGGATTGTATGAGTATTTTAAAGAACAACGAATTATGATGGTTGATATTGTTAGAGAACATGGTGTTGATATGGAATATTAAAAAGGAGGGTTAGTATGGATAAAGTGATTACTAAATTCAATGAAATCACAACTAAACATGAACGAACTACTTTTTATACACCAAATCAATGTGCATTTACTATTAAAAATAAAGGTGAGAATAAACAAGGTGTACCTAAATATTGGTTACATATGAGTGAGAAAGACATGAATTTAATTCAAAAATCTAAGCATACAGGTCGAGTATTAACACATAAGCAAATAGGAGTTCAATATTTGACCTTTACATCGTGTAATCTTTCAAATACCGTACAAGGTATATTTGAAAGTGCAGGAATTAAAACTGAATTAGAATAAAGGAGAGATGAGAATGGCAAATCCAGTAAACATTAAAAAATCAACAACTTTATCATTACGTGTGAATGGGTTTTATACTGGTGAATGTATGATTGAAACTGAAGATGGTGATATGGTTGATTTTATGGCTTTAATGGAAATGTTTAAAGGGAAAGAAGTTAAAGTATCAGTAAGAAGTGTTGAGGAAGAAGATTGACCGAAATGTCGTTAAACTACTAAATAACGATAGGACTTGAGAAATGTCGATAGTGTGTTTTACTATCGGGGTTGAACCTACTACGATTAGTAGGAATAATATCAAGGCGAATTGGGGTAGTCGAAAAGACTACCCTCTTTTTTTTATTTATAAAACTGAATTTTTACCCACAAAAAAAGCCACCCCGTAGTGGCGAATTTTGACTAGGCTGTTCACCCCGGACTTTTGGGTTACCTCAGCGTGGCTCTCCAGGATTTTTATAGGTGTCCGCCCCGACCATCGGCTGTTCTCACCTCTCACTATAATATATGCTCCTAAATTAAAAAGATGACTAATTTCTGAAATTCTATAAGAAAAT
>JAFQOI010000091.1 GCA_017403285.1 bacterium | reverse complement strand
GATAAATATTATAGTCATCAACAAAATAAATATACAGTTAAAAATTTAAAGCAAAAAATTATTAGACAAATAAATGCACAATTAAAAAAAGCCTTTTCATTAAAAGTAAAACAAGAAGAGCAAATCAATAAATTAAATAAAGCAATAGAATATAAAAACAAAGGCGATATTTTAATGGCAAATTTGTATGCACTTAAAAATGCTAACAAGAAAGTCAAATTATATTCTTTCACTGGGGAAGAAATCGAAATAGAACTAGATGAAAACCTATCTGTAACAGAAAATGCAAATAAATACTATAATCTGTATAAAAAAACAAAAACAGCACATAATCACGCAAAAGAAATGATTGAAAACACAAATTCTGAGATTTTATATCTTGAAGAACAAAAATTCTATGCGGAACAAACCAGTAATACAGAAGAATTAAAAGAAATATATAGCGAGATAACCAATGAAAAAGAAGATATTACCAAATCAAAAGAAATAAAAACAGACTTTATTGAATATCAAGGATACAAAATATATATTGGAAAAAATAAAAAACAAAATGATTACATTCTTTCTAAAATTGCATCAGGGGAAGATTTCTGGTTCCACCCATTAAATGCTGCTGGTGCACATATTCTAGTAAAAACTACAAATAAAGAAAATCTTCCAGACAATGTTATTTTAAAAGCAGCAGAAATAACAAAAGAATTTTCATCTCAAAAAAACAACTCAAAAACATCAATTATATACACAAAAAGAAAGTACGTTAAAAAAGCAACCAATAAAATTGCTTTCGTAACTTATAAAAACGAAACTGAAGTTATTGTATAACTATTAATTATACAAAATTAGCCATTTCTTTAAACAACTCTGGAGTTTTGTAATTTAAAACTGGGAAATTATTATCAACTGTTCCTTTGTTATTCATTGCATTTTCTTCAGCAAATTTTTTCTTAGTTGCTCTTTCATTTATCCAAGGAAGCATAAAGCCAAGGAAAACAGGAACCAATACTAAAACTGAAAGTGCTGTAAATCTAGCATTAAGAGTTTTTGCATTTTTAACCCAAGGATTATCAATCATCTTAGTTTCTCTTTTTAATAACTTATCTAAGAAAGATTTATTATCAATTTTTACTTCTCTAGAAGGATGGAAAAGCTTCATTATTTCTTTAACTTCTTGAGAATCTTTTGCTTTTTCAATAACTTCCTTAATTACATTGTTATCAGCAGTTGCAAGAGTTTTACCTTCTTTTTTCAAAAGTGCTTCAGTAAGTGCTTTTGATTCAGGAGTGAAACTCAATACTTTTTTAATATTTCCGCCTTGACCATCAATAAAATCACAGAAACCTTTCAATCCATCTTTGTAAGCTTCAAGATTGCTATATTTTGAAATTATTTGATCAGAAGTCATAACATTAACACCTTTAATAGGTCTAATGTAGTCCAAAAATCTTTTGAACATTGATTGATCTTTAAAACCTTTGTCTTTATTTGCAAGAACGAAACCAGATGTTGCTTCATTCACCTTAGAAAAACCATTTCTAAGTTCTTTTTCACCAACAGTCATAACCGTACAAGTTACTAAATCACGTCTTAAAATTTCTTCTCTATCATATTTATCTTTAGCATTTTTAAGGCGAGGAAATAAGATACCTAAACCCATAAGACAAACTAAAAGAGGAAATGGAAGGTTACAACCAGAAAATTCTATACCATTTGCAACTTTTCCAACAACACCACTTCCAGTTAGAGCATTAGCAACTTTTGCAGCAGAACCAAAAGAAGGATTTGATTTATTTTTTTGTTCATCCGCTTTTTTTACTTCTTTTTGAGGTGTATCTTTTAATGTTTCTTCTTTCATTAATCCTTTAAGTCCGGCATTTTCTTTACCTTCTGCCTTATTATATATTTTAGGAATAACTTGTAAGAAAGTCATAATTGCTGCATACATTGCAGCATTCATTGCAACTCTACCAATAACTTTTTGACTAGAAATCTTTTTTATAAATGCTGATAATTTGCTAATATCTTGACCTTTTGTTTTTGCAACAACATCATCAGCATATGAACTAATATATGAAACAGCATCTTTAACATTAACTTTTACTTTGTCTGATAATGCGGCAGTTGTAAAATCAGTATGCGCTGGGTCAGTAGCAAATTTCTTAGAAATATCAACGAATTCAGATGTTATTTTAGATACAGCTTCTTTTGTTTTTGCTTTATCAGCAACACTAGAAGCCAATGTCTCAGCAAATTCAGCGGCTTTAGCCAAAGTTTCTTTAGATGCCTCTGGTTCAGATTTTGCATTTTTAATAATTTGAGCAAATGCACCTTTAAAGAACTCCTGAGCATTTACTGTTTGATTTTCTGCGACTTGAGAAATATGAATATCTGATAGAGATTTTATAACATTTGCTGGAACATCGATTGTTTTACCAAACATTTTTTTAGCACCAGCAAGCATTCCCATTGGTATAATGAACATGCTTGGACCAGTTGTCATTTCTCTGACTAATTCTTTTGCAGCAAAACCCTTATTAGCTTTACCTTCATTTTCTTTTTTATTTCTCATCAAGCCCATAATAGGTCTTGGAAGGTTTGTACCAAGCATATCTTGCAAAGTAAAAGAAACAGCCAAACCACCATTTTCAATAAGCTCTGCAACTGCTAATGCTCCAGTATCAAGTGCTCCTAACCCTTTAAATGATTGATTTTGTTTGTTATTTTGTTTCGCTGTTTTTTGATTATACTGACTAAAATTTACTTTACTTACTTGCATATACTACCCAAAAGACTGCCTTTTCACTATCATGTAAACTCTCAAAAAAATTTAAAATTGCCTATTTTCTTGCTTTTTTTACTAATTGTTTACAAAATTTAAACAAGTGTACTTAGTATACTTAATCCAAAGTTATACTTCAACTCAAAAAACGAAAAAACATTAATGTTACGTTACATTTTGGAGTATTTTTTCGACGAAAAAGTAAACAAATGGCACAATTTTATTGATGTCTCTTTTACTAATTCTTCCTTAACCATTGTTAAGGAAGTTTTTTTATAATCAATCAATAGAATTTTTGCCCACAAAACCCCAAAATGCTATAATGTACAAGTAGATAAAAAAGGAAATATGTAATGGCTGTAAAAGAAAAAGGAAATGAAACAGTTAATATATCAGAAGAAAGACAAAAGGCATTAAAAATCGCCATTGATAAAATAGAAAAAGATTTTGGCAAAGGCTCAATCATGAGACTTGGAGACAAGCCGGCTGTAAATGTAGAAACCATTCCAACCGGAGCATTATCACTGGATGTTGCGTTAGGAATTGGCGGTGTTCCAAGAGGAAGAATTATAGAAGTATATGGACCAGAAGCAAGTGGTAAAACAACATTAGCACAACATATTGTTGCAGAATGCCAGAAAAAAGGCGGCATTGCTGCGTTTGTTGATGCTGAGCATGCACTTGATCCTGAGTATGCAAAAAATCTCGGCGTAAATGTAGATGAACTTCTTATTTCTCAACCAGATACAGGTGAACAAGCACTTGAAATAACAGAAGAACTTGTTCGTTCTGCGGCAGTTGATATTGTAGTTGTCGACTCTGTTGCAGCATTGGTTCCAAAAGATGAAATAGAAGGTGCTATGGAAGATAAACAAATGGGACTTCAAGCAAGACTAATGTCCAAAGCACTTAGAAAATTAACAGGTATTGTTAGTAAAACAAATACAACTGTTATTTTTATTAACCAATTAAGACAAAAAATTGGCGTTATGTATGGTAGTCCGGAGACCACAACTGGTGGTAATGCGCTTAAATATTATGCTAGTATCAGACTTGATATTAGAAAAATTGAAACATTAAAGAAAGATGACCGAGAAATTGGGAACAGAGTAAAAGTAAAAATAGTTAAAAACAAAGTGGCACCACCATTTAGACTTGCTGAATTTGACATTATTTACGGAAAAGGTATAAGCAAATCTGGTTGTATTTTGGATATGGCTGTAAATTTAGACATTATTAAAAAAGCAGGCGCTTGGTTTAGTTACAATGATGAAAAATTAGGTCAAGGTCGCGATAAGGTAAAAGAATTATTCGCAGAAAATCCTGCATTAGAAGCAGAAATCGAAGAAAAAGTAAGAACTGCTTTAAAGGAAAAAGAATAATTGTTTTTAGAATAAAAAAGGGGGATTTAAAAATCCCCCTTTTTTTAAATCTAAAAAATAAACTTTTTAATGAATTGCACTATATACGAATGGAAAAAAAGCATTATAAACGAAGTGATCAATAGTGCTGGACCAAAAGGAATTGCACTATATCCAGCATCACTCACTACCTTTTTTAGTCCTGTTATAGAAGTGATTGCAAAGAACAATAAAACAACTATAAATGGAAGTAGCACAACCAAATTCATCTCAAACAAATTTGATAAAATGAAATATAAAACCGCAAACACTGTAAACAAAGAGATTGATGTCAATAATTTTATCTCTTTCTGTTTATAAAGATTAGTCAAAAACTGCGGTAATATACATATTGCCTGCAAAACGATTGCGCAAAAAACAGTAACAACAAAATATTTTAAGCCAAGAAATGCCCCAACAGCAGCGGCAAGATATGTATCACCCTCTCCAAATGCTCTTTTATTCTGTTTAATATATTTGTTTATATCAATAACTTCTTCTTTTTTTTCTTCTGTTTCTGCTTTTTGTTCAACAGTTACATTTTCTTCTGTTTCTAATTGTTTTTCTTCCGAATTATCATTTTTCCTTATCAAGTAATATGACACACGAGCAAGAAGCTCCATTACAATTGCAGCGGAAAGACAACCGATTAAGGCAAAACGCAAATCATTTGCAATAGTTGAATAAATAAGTGCAGTTATTATCAAAATCCAACTGTGAACATCAAAAACTGCTTCTTCCTTCAAGTCTGTAATAGTTATAACAATTGAAACACACAATAAAATTAACAGCAGCAATGTTTCTATTGAAATGCCAAATGCTAAAAAGACAGCGAGAAATAATATTGAAGTTACTGTTTCAACAATTGGATACTGAATGCTAACTTTTTCACCACAATTTCTACATTTACCTCTAAAAGTTAAGAAATAAGACAATATTGGAATATTATCATACCATTTTATTGGTTCATTACATTTTGGGCACTTAGATGAAGGAAAAACAATAGATTCTTTTGAAAGTGCACGAAGCGCAACAACATTCAAAAAACTACCGATACAAGCACCAACTGCTAGTACAAAAATACAAATTAATATATGCTCATCCATAAGATTCCGCCAATCTAAACTATTTTATTTTTCTCTCTGATAAAATATCTAATAAAACATTTAAAGCCTTTTTAAGCCTTCTTGAAACTTGCATTTGAGAAATACCAAGCTTTGCAGCAATTTGTGTTTGACTTAAATCTTCAAAATAATTCATAACAACAACTTCTTGCAATTTAACATCAAGTTTTTTTATCGCATCGGCTATTAAAATTTTATCTTCTTGGAAAGATTCAAGATTATAATGATTATCATCTGCTATTTTGTCAAATAAAGATAATGATTCATCACTTCCAGTAGAAATGCATTGATCCAGAGAAATTGTCTGCTTTCTTCTTTCAACATCTATAACCTCTTTTATTTTTCCAACAGAAGTACCAAGTTCTTCTGCCAAAACCGCTTCAGATGGTTCATTTCCTCTTTCGTCTTTCAGTTTTTCCATTAACTTATTCACACGATAAGCCAGCTCATAAATTTCTCTAGGAGCCTTAATCATAGAAACTTTGTCACGTAAATAATGCCTGATTTCACCTGTAATAAGATAAGTTGCATAAGTTTTAAAGTTTTCACTTACTTTTGGATTATATAATTGGATTGCTTTAACAAGCCCAACACTACCAACTTGAATAATATCCTCAACAGGGTCAGTATTTCTTCTGGCAAGTCCTCTAGCAATTTTTTTAACAAGAGGCATAGCCGCAAGAGCAATGACATTTTGCAAATGCTTTTTTTGTTTTGGGTTTTCAGTTGCTTTATATAATTTAAGCCATTCAGCCAACTCTTCATAATTAACGGTACAATCAGCCATTGAATAGTCCTACTCTCATCTTTTAAAAAGTATTATACCACATTCAGCTTAAAGACATAAGGCATTAAATCATTTATTTTATAAGAACAACAACCATTATCGTCCTGCAAAATAATTTCAATTTCTTGACCTTTTTCAAACTCACAAAACCATTGACGACAAGCGCCACAAGGTAAACAGTTTTTAGAATTAGGCGAATATATTGCAATTTTAACCAGATGTCCTGTTTCACCAGCAGCAATAGCGGTAGAAATGGCATTTCTTTCGGCACACAATGACAAACCATAACTAGCATTTTCAACATTACAACCAATATAGCAATTTCCGCTTGAATAAAGCGCGCAAGCACCTACAGAAAAGCGAGAATAAATGCTGTATGCGTTTTTAGACGCATCTTGTGCCAATTTAAGAAGTTCCTCATTTGTCTTCATAAACATGCCCTCCGAGTATATTTTATCTTTTATTGAGCACTTAGAATATCCAGTATTTATATGAATTAATATTAGTAGTTTACAATAGTTAATCTATTTACCCATAAAAAGAGAAATTATATTATTATATATATAATGGCTATCGTTGTCAGGGATATTCGGAGGAAAATTGACACAAAACATTAGAATTGTAGGGGGAAAACAGCTTAAGGGCGAAGTGTCGATCAGTGGTGCAAAAAACGCTGTATTGAAACTTATGGCTGCGGCATTACTCGCTAAAGGTGAAAGCAAAATCTATAATGTCCCAGAACTTACAGACGTAGTTATAATGTTAGATGTTATAAAACAACTTGGCGCAAAAACAAGTTATGATAAAGAAGAGAAATCAATCACAATAGATGCTACAAATCTTACTAGTGTAAAGGCGAGTTATGAACTCGTAAGCAGGATGAGAGCATCTTTTGTTGTGTTAGGTGCTTTGGTTGGAAGATGCAAAGAAGCAATTGTTGCAATGCCTGGTGGATGTGCAATTGGCGAAAGAAAAGTTGATTTTCATATAAGAGGACTTGAAGCACTTGGAACAAATGTAAAAATTGAAAATGGTTATGTACACGCTAAAGCAAGAAAACTTGTAGGTAACGATATTTATTTGGATATTCCGTCAGTTGGTGCCACAGAAAATATAATGTTAGCATCTGTTTTAGCAGAGGGCGCAACAAGAATCCAAAATGCAGCACAAGAACCTGAGATTATTGACCTTGCAAACTTCTTAAATGCAATGGGTGCTGATATTATTGGGGCAGGAACATCTGAAATTGTTATTAATGGTGTTAAACAGGATGATTTAAAACCAATTGAATACACCACAATTCCTGATAGAATTGAAGCAGGAACATATATGGCTGCATTTGTTGCTACAAGAGGTAAAGGGATAATTAAAAATATTTTCCCAAATCATTTGACATTCTATACTTCAAAACTATCTAAAATGGGGGCAGATATAAAATTAATTGACCCAACATCAATTGAAGTATCGTGCAAAAAACGTTTAGAAGCAATTAATATAATAACTCAACCATATCCGGGCTTCCCTACAGATTTACAATCAATGGCTATGGCACTTGCAACAACAGCAGATGGTGTAAGTATAATAACAGAAAGCCTTTATGAAAATAGATTTATGCAAGTTCCAGAATTGAGAAAAATGGGAGCAGATATTCATCAGGAAAGAAACCATGCCCTCGTAAAAGGTGTTAAAAATTTAACAGGCGCAAATTTAAGAGCTAGTGACTTAAGGGCAGGTGCATCACTAATTATAGCCGCTTTGATGGCGAATGGAGTAAGTACTATTGATAACATATATCATATAGATAGAGGTTACGAACTTATTGAAGAAAAGTTTAGAATGATAGGAGCAGATGTTGTAAGATTTGAACAAGATGACACTGCTACAATATCACAAAGTAAAGGAAATCTAAGTGAGTCACAATTATAAAAGATGGTATGATCATGATCCTGTTTTGCTTGAGGTCATTAACCTTTTGCAAAACTATCAGAATGAATTAAAAACTCAAGCAGAAATCTTTTTACAGGAAATTGAGAAAAAGGTCTCAAAAGAAGCCATTGATAAATTCTATGAAATGGTAAGACCAAAAGTATGTAACAGATGGTATGATAAAGACCCTGTTATATCAAGAACAGTTGAACTTTTAAGAGTTGTTCCACCAGCAGTGCAAAAAGCAACAGCACAAAGTTTCTTAAAAGCACTTGAAGATAAAGGTGTTTATAAAAAAGTTTAATCTAATATCTCACCTGTTACAATATTAACTCTAATTGGTTGAAATAACTTTATATAAAGTATTTGACCGTCTTTTGCAGTGAAATTTCTTCCTTTTATAACAGCACTTGTAGCTTTTTTAAATTTATTTCCCTCTACATAAGATGCTTCATATTCGGCAAAAGCAAATATCTTTGTTAATATATCATCGTTATTAACAGCAGAAAGTTCAAACATTAACTCACCATTTCTGACAAATTTTTTCGCTTTAACAGAATCAAGCACTTTTCCTATAAGAATTAAATCTTTTGATAACAATAAACGATGTTGTTCATCTACAATATTGTTAGCAAATCTAGCCTGAAACATTTGTCCTGCTTTGGTGTCTTTTGAACTAATCTGCCCCATAATCATAATGGGTAAAATGCTTTTTTCAGGAATTAAAGCAACATCCCCATCTACAATAACATTATTAGAAATTATACCTCGGGCAATTTTTGGACTTGTTTCTTCTTCTATTTTTGCGCTTTCATAACTCTCAATTTCCCGCTTCATATTTGCCAAAAATACAGCCATTTGAGCCCTTGTAACATAATTATCATAATCTAAATATCTTTGTCTTGGAGGCTCTTTTGCAATCAAATTAAGAAATTCTGCTTTTCCAGCAGTTTGTTTGAACCAATCAGGAATTTCATCAAAATCATCATATGCATTTTGAAGACTTTCAATTGCTTCTTTCTTCGTAATATTTTCAGTTTTTAATAAATTAACTAAAAAAGTTATTACTTCTGAACGAGTTATATAGTCATTAGGGCAAAAATAACAATCTGCACAAGGTTTTAATATATCTAAATTCAACGCTCTTAAAACATAAGGCCATGCCCAATTATTTACATCAATATCTTCAAAAGAATACATTGTTTCAACAGGAATATTTTGCTGATTTAACGCCTTTACAAGCATAACAGCGTATTGAGAACGAGTAATAAGTTGCTCTGGCATAAATTTATTATCCGGAGAACCAGTAATAATTCCATCATCAGAAACTTTATCAATTGCTTTATATGCCCAATACCCATGAGGAATATCAACAAATTTTATTGCATAGGCACTGTTCGCCATTAAAAGCAATGATAATACAGAACAGAATATGATGTTTTTTAAATTTCTTCTCATAATTATATTTTAACAGATTATCATAATTTGTCCGCATTTTTAAAATCATTAACAATAATTTTAAATATACACAAAAATAAAATCCCGAAACTGACACATTTGGGATTTTATTTTTAATTATCTTCTCTATTTTCTTCTAACAAATTACTAAGTTTTTCAACACGCTTAACTTTTGTCGACGGCTTCCTTTTTCTTTCTTCAAAAAGAATCGACTTCTTTTTATTACGTAGAACAGAAACAACATTTAGGAGCGCAAGCGAATTTAATGAAGCACGAAGTTGCATACTTCTATCAACAAAACCATTATTGTTTTGTTGCTGTTCTTCGCCTTCTTGAAGAAAATATTCAGTTCCTTGACTAGCCCTGTCGTCTGAGGTTTTTGCGGCCGTACCGGAGATATCTCCGCTTTTAAAATTTATGCCCCCACCTATACCTAAAACGCCGGCTGACCTATTGTCAACCACTTACTTGCTCTCCTTTTTTCGGTCAGTGTTATTATATACTATTTTTATATTTTTAACAACCAACCATTTGGTATAAACCCAAAACATAAAAATTTTTGCTTAAATGTTATTAAATTTAAAGAAAAAACATTACTAAACATCTAATAATCCAAGTTTAATTGCAGAAACGACTGCAGCAGTCCTATCAAAAACAGATAACTTTTTAAGAATATTTTGAACATGAACTTTTGCAGTATGAACACTAACATTTAAATCTTTTGCTATTTGGCTATTGTGTTTACCTTGTGCCATATATTTTAAAACCTGAATTTCTCTAGCAGTAATATAGGGATTTTCAAACATATCAATACATAAATCTTTCTTAATGTTATTAGAATAACGAGTAAAAAATTCCTTGGAAAATTT
This sequence comes from bacterium, assembly GCA_017403285.1. Classification (GTDB taxonomy): domain Bacteria; phylum Cyanobacteriota; class Vampirovibrionia; order Gastranaerophilales; family Gastranaerophilaceae; genus Avigastranaerophilus. The sequence goes on along the minus strand of JAFQOI010000091.1, from coordinate 794 downwards.
TACTTCAAGCAAAAATTCTTTACCCTTTTTATCAACAATTTTATCAACTACAGAAAATTTCATATGGTTAGTAGCTTCTTTAGGAAATGACATCATTCCTCCTCAATAATTTTTACAAAAATACATTACCTCATTGTAATGATACACGATAATAAATTTTTAATACTAACGCATTTTCATATATGAAAATTTTTCAAAATATTTAAACAAAAAAAGAGTTAAGATTAAGTTCTTAACTCTTTTATAAACTTGAATCCGGCAACTAGTTATCTTTCCAGGCGGTCCTCCGCCAAGTATTTTCACCGCAAGTAGTCTTTACGACCGTGTTCGGAATGGGAACGGGTGGTGTCCTACCGCTTGGTCACCGGAAAATTTTCGTAAATGACCTTTTAATAAAACTCGGTCATTAAACGAGCATTTTCGCTCGTGCACTGAAAGCTGCATATAAATTATAAATCAATCATCAGATAATTACATAACATTAAAAATCTAGGAAAAACCCTCGTCCTATTAGTATCACTTGCCTAAATATGTTGCCACACTTACAGCTATGACCTATCAACGTTGTAATCTGCAACGGGACTTACCTGGTTACCCAGTAAGAGAACTCATCTTTTGGTGGGCTTCGTACTTATATGCTTTCAGCACTTATCCGCTTCGAACACAGCTACCGGGCGTTTACCCTTGGCAGGATAACCCGTACACTGGAGGTTCCCTCTTCCCGGTCCTCTCGTACTAAGGAAGACTCCATTCAAATCTCTTACGCGCGTACCGGATATGGACCGAACTGTCTC
>JAFQOI010000090.1 GCA_017403285.1 bacterium | reverse complement strand
TATTATAATATGACCGGCGAAGAAATAAGTAAATATCTTAACATATCAAAGCCACTTGTAAGAAAAAGATGTATGCTTGGCATGCAATTTGTAAGAAATTATGTTAATGGAGAGAATAATGAATAATTTTGAAAAAGCATGCGAAATGTCGTTAAATGATTGGCTCGCAACTATACCTGAAATTGTTCCTGAAGCAGAATACACCAAAAATCACGAAAAATGGAAAAGAAAACTATTTAATAAAATGCGTGATAACCGTTATCACAGGTTTACTACAAAAACAGTTAAAGTTTTAATGATTGTCGCAGTATTATCAGCATTGTTATTGACTGCATTTGTAATCCCATCATCACGCGAATATATTATTGATAATTTCGAAATTTTTAGTAGATACAAAATTACAGAGAATAATAAAAACTCTGTTAATGGCGAAATAACCGTAGGTTATATCCCTGAAGGATTTGAGTTAGTAAACAAACAGGTTCATTCCAAATCCATTATATATAGTTATATTGACTCAAAGGATATAACGATTACCGTTATTAAGAGTTCTTCGATAATAGAAATTGATTTTGATACAGAAACAGGCGTTATGGAAACAGTTGTGCATGGCGGTATAACTTATACATTATACGATGATGCAACTGAATATAATTGTCTTGTTTGGAATGAAAATGACTATATTTATCAAATACATAGTTCTGTTTCAAAAGATGAATTGTTAAAAATTGCAGAAGCAATTAAATAAAATTTTCATAACAAACTTCTCTTTAAATGCGATATACAAAACATTAAGGTAGGTATTAATATGATTAAAACTATGAAAAAAACTGTAAGTTTGCTTTTAATTCTTACAATATTACTTTCAACTTTTGTAATTTATTCTTCAGCAGCAGTTGTTGATAATGGCTATGATGTAATGCCTTGTTTTACAACAATAGGTAGTGTAACAACAGGATTTTCTATAAGTGGTCTAAACTCAACATCAAGCGTTGTGCTTGTTGCAAAAACATCAACTTCTTTATACATAAAAATTGAATTGCAAAAAGAGAAATCAACAGGTTATGAAACTATTGAAACCTGGACAAAATCTGGTACAGGCACAGTTTTAAGTCTTGAAGAAACACGCCTTATCAATATTTTTAGTAACTACAGAATTAAAGTAACTTGCACAGCTGGTGGCGAAACACATGTAAAATACGACTACCCAGATTAAAACTAAATAATAAAAAATAAAACCACTAGGAAACTAGTGGTTTTATTTTGTCAAAAAAGCGAAAATAATTGTCACAAAAGAATGAGTTTTTTCGATTTTATTATTAAGTAACATATATTGACCTTAATTATTTTAATTTTTGAGAATAAAAATGTAGACAAGAAAGGCTGTTTAAAATGCAAAATAATGAAAACTCTAAAGGTAGTTCCATTACCGCAATAGTAATACCTATTGTTGTTGCCTTAATTGGTGGAGTTGCAACTATTTTGAACGGGTATTTACAAAAAGAAAAAGGTATTTCAGAAGGGCTTGAAATTGCAACAGAAGAAGCCTATGTTGTTATTCAAAATGAAGAAAATCAAACCATTAAAGTTTCCACAGATGAATTAGTTAACAAATATAATGATTTATTGAAAAAGTATAACAATATTATTGATGAATCCTCCACAACAATTCCAAATAATACCCCAGTTTCTGCAGAAAAAATATATCTAAACGATTTGGAATATTTTAATTATCAGTATTTGGGATTCCCAATGAGTTATGAAACATGGGATGAGTATACGGATAAGGATTTACTTGGAAATACATATTCAAATGCTTTGAAGTTTAGTGTTACTGGATTTGGAGAAGGGAATTATGTGTTTCTGGAATATTTTTTAGATTCAAAATATTCATCTTTTGAAGGTGCAATTTCAGTGTTGCAAGAATCTAGAGCATCAAAAGGCAAAACGGTATTCATCGTTTATGGTGACGATAAAGTAATATATAAAACAGACCCATTTGGACCAGAGACGTTGCCTACTGAATTTAATATAGATGTCACTGGTGTTAAAAAATTAAAAATTGAATTGCGCTCTCAACCCGTACATGAAAATTGGAAAGTTGGTATATATGAACCAACGCTTAGTTAAAGAATTAATATAGTATGTTGGTTATATATTCTGTAACTGATGCTTTTTAAATAAATAATGAAGGAGAACTGAAACAGTTACTGTTTGGTATTGAACAGAGATATTATACAACAACAGTTCGTGCTGAAAGAAGATTAGCAATCTCAGTAATAAAGATTGATTAATAATTACTTACAATAACTATAAATTATTGTAAATTAAAATAGCTATAAACAGAGGTGTATATAATGAAGAATATTAGTTTTATAATTTCAATTGATAGTTCGTATGAAATGACTTCAAATTTTTTTGAACATTTATTGAACGATGAC
>JAFQOI010000089.1 GCA_017403285.1 bacterium | reverse complement strand
TTTACATCATCAAAATCAGGCAATTCTTTTAAACTGTTGCACATCAAATTAACAACATCAATAATATCAAAGAACTGTTTTCCACCTTTTTTTATAATAGAACCATTTCTATTTATTCGATAATAATATAAGAAATCTCGAACTATAGACACTCTTTGAGTTTTAAAGAAAATACTAAAAAAGAATGGGCCATCTTCAAAAATCAATCCATCTGGGAACTCTGCTTTACATTCATCTAAAAAACTTTTTCTATAAAGTTTATTCCACGCCATTACACACACATTAGTTAAGAATGACTTTGTATCTTTGTATGAAAATACTTTGTTGTCAAATGATTCATCAAAATGTCCAAGTGTGAAATATTCACAGCTATCATCAATTTCTTGTTTTGATTCATCAAATTGATGAACAGCACATATTGTAATATCAGTTTTTAATGTTGTCATGCTGTTATACAGTTTTTCCAACATTGTTTCATCTATCCAGTCATCTGAATCGATAAAACTAATAAATTCACCTCTAGCAACTTTCATGCCAGCATTACGAGCTGATGATAACCCACCATTTTTTTTATCAACAATGACTATTCTATAATCTTTATTTTTATATTCTTCTAATATTTTTCTAGAATTATCAGTAGAACCATCATAAACACAAATAATTTCAATATCAGAAAATGTTTGGCTAATTATTGTATCCAAACACTTTCTTAAATATTTTTCCACATTATATACGGGTACTATCACTGATATTTTGGGCATTATTTAAAAAGTTTCTTTTCTATTTTTTCTATTCTTTCATTTGCAAGTCGGAGCTGTTCTTGAAGATTTGCTATCATTTCATCTTTTGTCATTTGCTCATCATGTACAATAAAAGATAAATCTTTTACATCTGAATAAACATCCTTATAACGAGAATGCGCAAAATCCTCTGAACGTTTATAGCTATTTTCTATTTCTTCATACACTTTTGAAAGTTTATTATCTGTCAAATTATCAGACTCAACAACACGCTCTTTTGCTTCATCTGATAACTTATTTGTATATTCATAATTTTTGCTTATTTCATCATACACATTAGAAATATTTGATTTAATTTCTTGATTTAATTTATTTGTATAATCATAATTTTTTGTTATTTCAGAGTAAACATTAGATATCTTTTCATCTGTTTGTACCGTGATATCAGATATTGATGTTTTTAAAGCACCCCTAAAGCTATTATCTAAATTTTCAACTATAGTTTTTGTTTGTTCTATAGCCTTGTTAAGTGATGTATTAGAAATACTATAATTCCTTGAAACCTCATTTCTTAAAGCTGTTACCGTATCACGTAATTGTTCAAATATAGTTGTAGTATAAGCATAATTCTTTTGAAGTTCATCTCTATCCATAATTTGAGAACGCAAACGAACTTCCATTTTATGAATATCTAAATACTTGCTAAATACTTGCTGATTAAATGCTTCAAAAGTATTATTCATAACAAGCAAATAACCATCAAAATGATAAACTGTTTTCCAAAAATCATCTTCGATATTTTCAAATTCTAAATTTTGAAAAATCTTCTTCATTGAAAAGAAATATTCTCTTTGACAATAATCTTTCAAAACAGTATATCTATGGAATAAATCATCAATTACCCAAGCTTGGAAACGCTGTTTCATGTCCGCTAAAAACAATGCCTTTTTCATTTTTTCAAAAGTCAAAGATACCATAGGTAAACGGTCTAAAACTTTTTTGTTAACTTGTTGCATAGTAGAATTTTTAGCTCGAACTCTATATACATAGAATTTTTCCCAAACTATTTGAATTTTTTTAGCAGGCAAAAATGTTCCAAAGAAAAAAGGTAAGTCTTCATAAATAAAACCTTCTGGGAATTTTTCACCAATTTTTCTCAAATAATCTGTTTTATAAATCTTGTTCCATAAAGCAACGTTAATATCTAAAATAAATTCTTTCGTATCTTTTGGTTCAAAAACTTTATCTTTAAATATAGAAAGAGGTTCAAGAGAATAATAATCAGACTCTATATAACGCCCTGTAACATCGTCATACTCAATTGCTTGGCACATTGTAATATCCAAGTTTGATTTAACTGCTGTTTGATAAAGTTTTTCAAACATCTCTGGTTTTATAAAGTCATCAGAATCAACAAAACCAATATATTCACCAGTTGCAATTTCAATAGCTCTATTACGAGCATAACCTTGCCCTTTTCTATCAGTAAGCTTTAAAACTTTTATTCTTTTATCATTTTTTGCATAATTTTCAACAATAGAAGCAGATTTGTCATCTGATGCATCATCAACCAAAATAACTTCAATATCTTTCAATGTTTGATTAAGAACACTATCAAGACACTGTTCAATATAACTTTCTACA
>JAFQOI010000088.1 GCA_017403285.1 bacterium | reverse complement strand
CTGTTACTTTAGATTCTGCTTCTGATACTCTTAATGCTGATTCTAAAATCTCTGTTAATGGTGGCACCTTAAATCTTGATACTTTCGCTACTTCAGCATCTTCTGGTTCTATTGATGCTGTGTCTGGCAATGTTAATATTATGAATGGCACAACAACGCTTGGAAATGTTAACGACCAAATTTTATATGCAGTTAACACAAAAGTTGCAACTGGTGCTGGCAATAAATTAGAAATAAAAGATGGCTTAGTTCAATTAGATGGTACCGATACATTAGAATCTGGCACACTTCACCTAAACGGAACTAATGCGAACCTACATCTTGATGGTATAACCACCGAAAATGTTAATTTAGATGCTGATTCTGGCAATTTAGTATTTGAACGCAATACTGTAATATTAGATAATGAAAATGATGATATTACTTATCTTGTAATTGCAAAAGTTGACGTTGGGGCTGGAAACAACCTAAATCTCAAAAAAGGTACTACAAGATTAGATTCTGGTGATAACCTTGTTTCTGGCACATTATTACTGGATTCTGGTTCTACTGCTAATTTATATTTAGATGGTGTAACAACTCAAGATGTAAATTTAAAAGCTGTAGAAGGAAATGTAATTATAGATGGAATCAATGGAAATACAACAACATTATCAAACGTAAATGATTCTATAGAAAAAGCCGTTAAAACATCTATTTTAGGGGGCGCAACATTAGCAGTTAACGCTGGTTCTGTTGTATTAAATGACATTTCAAATCCAACCGCTGGAACAGATAATGATATCTGGGCTGGTAATTTAGCACTTGCAGACAATGGAAATATCACATTAGATAATGTAAGCAAAAAAACAACTGCTAATTCAAAATACAATCAAACAGGTGGGAACTTACATCTTACAAATGGTTCTAATTTAGAATTAACTTCTGGCAGTGTAATTTCAGAAGGCACTGTTAATATTGCTAGTTCAAAATTAAGTGTTAATAACGCTGTTGATAACAGATCAAAAGTCATAATGGCTGATGGCACATTAGAAGTTGTTGGTAATTCTACTTATAACCTAAATAATTCATCAAATATAACAGGTGGGAATGTCTTAATTGGTAATTCTAGCAGCGGCGCAGGAAAAATCAATTTAGAACACGGAAGAATAACAACTGCTGCGACAGTAAACATTGCAGAAAATAGTGTATTAAATTTAAATAGCACATCATCTCCAAATAGTTCTGTTGTGGTGTTAAATGGCACTGGAACAGATGCTGACACTTGGGCAGGAACGATAGACGTAACAAATGGCAATTTAGGATTAAAAGATATGACTGTTGATTTAACAACTGGTCCTAAATTCTCTCAAGCCGGTGGTAGTACTGAACTTGAAAACAGTATTATGACAATAAACAACCCAAGTATCATAACTGGTGGTGATTTTAAATTAGATAATACTTCAAAACTAAATATTACAAATGGTGGAATAACAGGAATAAACAACTTATATTCATCAGGTTTAGTCAATACTGTCACAGGCTCATTTGAACAACACAAAATATCAAATGATTTGGTAGTAAACAACACCCCTTATACAAGTTTGGCAGGAACAGCAATTGATCCAGATGCAAAAGCAGACTTTAGCCTTGATATAACTGCTCGTTCAAATTCAAATAAAAATTACGATAAATACAATATTGGCGGCAATATTACTGGTTTAGATAGTGATACACAAGGCACTATTAATATTGCGAATTGGAATTATATTGGTAATCCATTGAAAGATGCTGCTCCAATTGATAGAGAAATTGAAATGCAAATCTTTAATGCAAATGGAACAATAAATCCAAATATAAACTTTACGGCTAGCGAGCAAGAGATGTTCACCCCAATAGGTTCATACCAACTCCAAAATAGAGGTGGCGGTAAATATGCTTTAGCATTGACTAGTTATAATCCACAAGTATTCAGAGGACAAGTTGCAACAATAGCACAATGGCAAAATCAATTGTTAGTTAATGACCTATTATTAGACCATGGTTCATTAATTTCAAGATTTACTGATGAAGATAAAAATGTCAACAAATATGCTGCAATAATGCCTCAAAACGCACCATACCAATACAGTAAAAAAGATGGTGGTCTATGGGTTAAATTCTATGGTAATTTTGAACGTCTAAATATGAATAGAGGTCTAGACGTAGGAAATAATGCTTATGGAACATTATTTGGTGCAGACTTTGGCGTTAAAGAAATGAAAAATGGCTGGAGCTTCATCCCATCTGCATACTTAGGATACAATGGTGCTCACCAATACTTCAACGGCGTAAGCATCTATGAAGATGGCGGTCAAATAGGTACAATGGGTACTTTCTATAAAGACAAATTGGCAACATCTGTATTAGGTTATGCTGGTGCATATGGTTCGCGCCAAGATGTTGCGGGCAACAACGAAAACCAATTCAATTACTTTGCTGGTATTGCATCAAAAACTTCTTACGATTATCAATTATTAGAAGACGTAATACTACAACCAAGTATGATGTTATCTTATAACTTCTTTGGCAACCAAAATTGGCACTCTAATTTTGGCGCTATGGGAATGAATTCTGGGTTCCTAAATGGATTAAACCTTGCTCCAGGATTAAACTTAATTTGGCATAAAGATACATTCAGCGTTTATTTAACAGCAGCATATGTATATAACTTTATGGGCAAAGTTGATGGAAGAGCAGGAAATGTAATCCTTCCAGACATAAAAATGGATCACGGATACTTCCAATACGGTTTTGGGGCAACAAAAGAATTCAAAGATAGATTTACCGGATACGGACAAGTTACATTTAGAAATGGTGGCAGAACAGGTGTTGGTTTCCAAACAGGATTACAATGGCTATTAGGACCTTCGACACCTATTTCTAGTTCTACAATGACAAATACTTCTACTCAGGAAATAGAGCAAATCCAACCAACAGTAATAACTCCTGAAGAAGTATTGCCTTCAACAACTAAGAAAGAAATTAAATCTGAAACAAAGAAACAGTTAAAAACAGAAACTAAAAAGGCTAAAAAACCTACAGTAAAACCAGAAAAGAATGTTTCAGAAGTTAAAAAACAAAATAAACCAATTTCAACTACTCAAGAAAAACCATTAAATTTAACAATAAAAGAAACTAAAAAATCGGTTAAATCAACAGAAAATAGACAATTGAATTCACAAAACATAAAACAACAAAAATATGAAGAATATCAAAAGTCAAAACAACAACAGGCAGTGAATAGACAAAAGGCAAATTATGTTGACAGAAGAAAAACTACAAACGTAAGACCTCAAACATCAACATTCCAAAGAAAGCATACAATGCCTAAGAAGTCTAATTCATCAAGGATTGAAAGATAGTAAATAAAAAAGAGTTCACAAAATGAACTCTTTTTTATTTGAATTTCTACTAAAAAACAGGTTTATGCTATACTTCAACTAAGAATAGAAAATGAAGTGGAAATACTGTTTTTTACTTTTTTCAAAATAAAATTATAATAATTTCTGTTTGGATAAAATAAACCTATAAATAAAAAGGAATAAATCTTGTTAACCAATATTTTTTTCAACCCAGTCGTAACATCAATCATTCTACTTTGCATATTATGTTTGTGCAGGGTTAATGTTTTACTAGCAATACTAATATCAAGTATATTTGCTGGATTAACTTCACATATAGGCATTTCTGAAATAATGAACACCTTTATTTCAGGGATGGGAGGCAATTCTGAAACAGCATTAAGTTATATTTTACTGGGTGCCTTTGCTGCAGCAATGAACCATACTGGTTTGACAAATATTATTTCTCAAAAAATCATTAACATAGTTAATAATAGAACTTGGATATTATTTTTTATATTAGGTCTTATATCCATGGCATCACAAAACATAATACCAATTCACATTGCGTTTATACCAATTCTTATTCCAGCACTTTTACCAATAATGAATACACTAAAAATAGATAGACGTGCAATTGCTTGTACTCTTGCATTTGGATTAAAAATGCCTTATGTCGCAATCCCTGTTGGATTTGGATTAATATTTCATAATCTTATTGCAGATAATATGATTCAAAATGATATGCAAATTGCTCGTTCTACAATTTGGGAATACACATGGATTCTTGGGTTAGGAATGATTATAGCATTATTTATTGCTCTTTTTATATACAGAAAACCAAGAGAATACGATCAAATAAATAAAAAAAATGAAAATAATGAAGAAATAAAGTTCAATAAAAAACACTTCATAACCATTCTTGCAGCAATTGTAACTTTTGCCGTTCAAATATACACTCATTCATTACCATTAGGCGCTCTAACTGGTTTAGGCATTATATTTACACTTGGAGCAGTAAAACATTCAAAAATGGATAAACTTATGGATGAAGGCATTTATTTGATGGGTTACGTTGCATTTGTAATGTTAGTTGCATCAGGATTTGCAACAATATTAAAAGCAACTGGCGGCATAGAAACGCTTGTAACATATATAACAAGTGTACTTCCAGCGAACCAAATAATAACAGCAATAATTATGTTATTGCTAGGATTGTTAATTACAATAGGAATAGGAACATCATTCGGTACTATTCCAATACTAGCCGTTGTTTTTGTGCCCATATGTGCACATATGGGATTCAATGTAGGACAAACTGTTGTACTTCTTGCCGCCGCCGCAGCACTTGGAGATGCTGGTTCGCCTGCCTCTGACACTACTCTTGGTCCAACATCTGGATTAAATGTAGACGGACAACACAACCATATTTGGGATACTTGCGTTCCAACTTTTCTACATTACAACTTGTCATTAATCCTATTCGCAATTATAGGCGTTTATTTATTCAGATAAGTATGAAATACCTGATAAAATCACTGATAATAGACTTTTTCTGTGCTTTATTTTATAATTATTGCATTGATAAATAATAATAGGGAAAAAGATGACATCAGACAGTTTATCAGAGCAGCAACCTATAAGTGTTTCTGCAAGTTCAAAAGAAAAAAATAATCGTTTAAAATTCAATGCTGTAATTCGAGCATTTTTAGCAAATATTTCCATAGCATTAATAAAGTTAATTTCTTGGTATTTTACTAAATCATCTGCTATGTTTGCCGAAGCAGTTCACTCTGCAGTTGATTCATTCAACAGTATTTGCTTAATGGTAGGTTTAAAACGTGGTTCAAGACCTGCTGACGGCGTTCATCCTTTTGGACATGGTTTAGAGACAAACATTTGGACAATTATCGCTTGTATTCTGATGTTTTTCGGCTCTGCTGTATCATTATTTAGCGCATACAATAAAATTGTGAATAACGACCATGAAGAAGTTTTGATTATGATTAATAACTATGAAATTTTAGCCGTTATTTTGATTGCCAGCATTTGTTTTGAATCTTGGGCAGTTCATAGCGCTGTTAATGCGGTTTTAGCAGAATCAAAAGTAAAACGCATCAATCCTATTATAGACTTCTTTAAATCAATGAAATATGTACACAAAATTAGTACACCGACAACAAAGTTCGTTTGGTATGAAGATGTTGTTGCACTAACAGGGGTAGTTGTTGCTTTTGTTGCGGTTAGTATCTCTAAATTCTGTCTAATTGAAAATTTAGCACATATTCCAGATGGTATTGCATCAGGCATTATTGCATTAATGCTTTTATTCTTAGCAGGTTATATGCTAAAAAACAATGTAAATCTATTAACCGGTCTTTCTGCAGAACCTCACGTTGAAGAAGTTATTAAACAAATAACTGAAGATTTGCACTGTGTAAGTTGCGTAAAAGAACTAAAAACAATGAATATGGGTACTTCTGGTTTAATCGTTAATATAACAATTGAAGTAGACCCAGAAATCCAAGTAAAAGAAGCAGATGACATTACAGAAATGGTCGAAAGACGTATAAGAGAAAAGTTTAATGATATTTCTCACGTTTCTGTTGAAATAGATTCAAATGACGCAGAAGAAAATTGGGAAGACAAGTTTGATAAAATTATTCAAGAAGGTGAAAAAATTGATGTTCTTGATGATAAAGAAGCAGATATGCTTTCAAATTTCTATTCTTTTGCCCAAACCGTAGTAAAAGAAATTATGATACCAAGACCAAAGGTAGTATTTGTTGATGCTGAAGATAGTTTTAGTGCATTAATAGACCTCATTATTGAATCTGGACATACAAGAATACCAATTTATGAAGATACTGTTGATAATATAATTGGAGTGATTAACGCAAAAGATGCTCTTCGTGCACTAAGAGATAAAACATTCGAACAAGAAGGTTTTGAAATTAAATCTTTGGCTCGCGAAATACTTATAATTCCTGAAAACAAATTCATCAGTGATTTATTGAATGATTTTACAACAACAAAAAATCAAATTGCTGCAGTTGTTGATGAACACGGCGGCATTGCTGGTATTGTTACTGTTGAAGATATTATCGAAGAAATTGTAGGAGAAATATATGATGAATTTGATGAATCGCCTACACCAGAAATAATAAAAATAGATGATAACACTTTAAATATATCTGCACTTGTTGATATTGAAGACATCAATGAAAAATATGATTTAGATATACCAAATGAAGACTTCCAAACACTTGGCGGTTATGTATTCGGTTTACTTGGAAGAGAGCCCGAAGTTGGAGATAAGATTGAAGACAAAAATCTATCTTTTGAAGTAACAGAACTTGATGGTATAAGAATTTCTAGATTAATTATGAAAAAAGACACCCCATTTGTTGATAAAACAGAAGAACAGGCAACAGATGAAGCACTTTAAATTCGGATATGCGGCAATAATTGGACGTCCAAATGTAGGCAAATCTACAATTTTAAATCGTTTAATTGGTCAAAAAATTGCAATTACAACAAATAAAGCACAAACAACCAGACGAAGAATAAATGGCATTTTAACAACAGAAGAAGCACAAGTTGTTTTTGTCGACACACCAGGAATTCATAAACCAATAGATAAACTAGGAGAATGCTTAGTTGATGAAGCGAAGAGCGCAATACCCGATGTAGACTTAGTGTTATTCGTAGTAGATGGAGCCACTTCTGCTGGTAGAGGTGACAAATGGATTGTTGAAAACGTTTTAAAAGATTATAAAGGACAAATTATAATTATCGCAAATAAATATGACCTTTTAAAAGACCCTCAAAAAAGAGAGGAAAATCTACTAACATACAAAACACTATTTAATCAAAATTATCCAACAGTTAAAATTTCAGCAAAAACAGGTAGAAATTTTGATACTTTAATGACAAACATAATTAGAAAATTACCTGTAGGCGAAAAAATTTATGATGAAGAACAAATAACTGATGAAACAATGCGAAATATTGCAAGAGAACTCATTAGAGAGAAAATTTTATTATATACGCACGATGAAGTTCCCCATAGTGTTGCTGTTATTATAGAAAAGTACGAAGAAACAGAAACACTTGATAAAATAGAAGCGCAAATTATCGTTGAACAAGAAACACAAAAAGGGATTTTGATAGGAAAAAAAGGTTCTATGCTTAAAAAAATTGGAACCGAAGCAAGAAAAGAATTAGAATATACAGCGGATAAAAAAGTATACTTGGATTTACAGGTAAAAGTAGTTAAAGATTGGCGCAAAAAGTCCAAAGATATGGATAAAATGTACTAAGTCTTTTTAATTTAACAAATAAAAAAAGTGGAAATTTATCATTTCCACTTTTTTACTTTGACTATTTGTTTATACACTCGCTAACTTTTTAGATTTTTCTTCCACATTTTTATTAGCAGCATTAATCAAGCCCATAAACAACGGATGCGGATGTTCTGGACGAGATTTAAACTCTGGATGGAATTGACAAGCAACAAACCAATCATTTTTAGGAAGTTCAACCATTTCACAAAGCATACCATCTGGAGATAAACCAGAGAATACAAGTCCTGCATCAGCAATTTGTTTACGATATTCATTGTTAACTTCATATCTATGACGATGACGTTCCCAAATAACATCTGTACCATAAGCTTTTTCAGCTTTTGTACCTTTTTTGATATGGCATTCAAACTTACCAAGTCTCATAGTACCACCATATCCTTCAACATGCTTTTGTTCTGTCATTAAATCAATTACTGGATACTGAGTATTTTCATTAAATTCCATTGAATTTGCATTCTTTAGACCAACAACATTTCTTGCATATTCAATAACGGCACATTGCATACCGAGACATAAACCCAAGAATGGTAAATTATTTTCTCTTGCATATCTAATAACATTTAATTTACCTTCTATACCACGAATACCAAAGCCACCTGGAACAACCAAGCCATCAACATCAGCAAGTGCTTCTTTTGCTTTTTCATACTCTACACAATCTTCTGAGTTAATCCATTTAATATCAATCTGCGCATTATTTTGATAGCCAGCGTGCTTTAATGATTCAACTACAGAGATATAAGCATCTGATAATTTAGTATATTTACCAGCAATAGCAATTTTTATTGTTTTTTCTGGATTTTTAATTTTATAAACAAGATTTTTCCAGCTTTCTAAATCTGGTTTTTGGTCTTGAACAAATAATCTTTGAAGCACAACACTTGCCATGTTTTGTTCTTCAAGCGCCAAAGGCACTTCATAAATACTCTTCATATCACGACATTCAATAACTGCATCCTTCGGAACAGAGCAGAAAAGAGCCAATTTTTCTTTTTCCTTTTTAGGAATAGGTTTTGCAGTTCTGCAAACCAAAATTTCAGGCTGAATACCATAACTTCTAAGGTTTGTAACACTGTGTTGTGATGGTTTTGTTTTTAATTCGCCTGATGTTGGTAAATAAGGAAGCAATGTAACATGGATTGAAATACTATTACCAAATCCTGCTTCACTTCTAAATTGTCTTATAGATTCAATAAATGGCAAACTTTCAATGTCACCAATTGTACCACCAATTTCAGCAATAAGAAAATCAGGTTTAAATTGTTGTGTTGCCTTTTTTATTCTAGATTTTATTTCATTTGTGATATGAGGTATTGTTTGAACAGTTGCACCTAAATAATCACCATGACGTTCTTTATTAATAACTGTTTGGTAAATACTTCCAGATGTAACATTGTTTATTTGCCCAAGGCTTGTATCTGTAAATCTTTCATAATGCCCTAAGTCTGAGTCCGTTTCTGCGCCATCATCAGTAACAAAAACCTCACCATGTTGAAATGGACTCATTGTTCCTGGGTCAACGTTTATGTAAGGGTCAAATTTTTGTATAACAACACTAAATCCTCTTGCTTTTAACAGACGACCTAATGATGCTGCGACTATCCCTTTTCCTAAAGAAGAAACTACTCCACCTGTAACAAATATGTATTTTGTACTCATTAATACCTCTATCTTCTAATTAATTTTTGGAACTCTAAAAAATCCGTCTTCTTCAAACGGTGCATTTGCTATCATTTCTTGTTTTGTATGTTCGTATTTAACTTCATCTTCCCTCATAACGTTATATACAGGGATTGGATGTGGCATTGGTTCAACATCTGTTGTATCTACTTCATTCATTTGCTCAACATGCTTGATAATTTCATCAAGTTGTTTTGAATATTTTTCAATTTCTTCCTCTGTTAATTCAAGCCTTGCAAGTTTTGCAACATGCTTTACGTCTTCTTTTCCTATCATGTCTTATCTCCAAAATCTTATTAAAATTTTATCATAAGAATGTTTTTTTTTCACATTTATAATAGGATATGAAATATGACAGAATAAAATTCTGTGAGTAACATTTTTAAAAAGTGAATAGCAAAGGAGTTTGTTTCTTATATGCAAAACGAAAATATCTTTTTAAAACACAAAGTTCTTCTTATTTCTTTTATTTTCGCATTTTTTGCATTCATATTTTGCCACGTTAAATATTCACTAGGATTATTTTTCGATATGCCTGCAATGATGCTAGGAAATATTTCTCAGGATGATACCTTTTCTAGGTTTTTAGTTTTTCCAGATAGAAACATAAGATATTTTACAAACTTTTTAATCGCAATTCCGTTTAACATATCTGCATTCTTTTTAAAAGACACATCAATATTAAATCTTTTAAGAGCATTTTCTGCATCATATCTTATTCTTCATATTTTCGGTTTAGTTGCTAATTATCTAATAGCACTAAGAACAAAAAGATTTGATATAGCCGCAATATGTTTTGCTTTTTATACATTTTTTTCTTTGCAAAACACAATATGGGTATGTAGAGAAGTTCATATCGCAGTATTATTTTATTTTGCTCTACTTTCATACTTTTTATCAAGAACAAAATTAAGTTTAAAAGATTTAATTCCTATTGTACTTATCACAACATATTTATTTGAATCATTTGAAATAAGTATGATTTTTGGAATAATTCTTTTTATTTTTGCAATTCTACTAACACAAAAAGGAAGAGAAGAAATAAATAGATGGTATAAAGTTTTGATAGGATTATCAGGATTGTTTTTTTTCTTATACATTCCAATAAAAACAATACTATGGTCAATTTCAGGTCAAATGGATTTAAATCAAGGCAGCAACGAATGGCTTTTTGCATCCAAAACAACATTAGAAAACCTTTTCAATACCAATTCTTTGATAACCATTTTCGCTCTTATTGCAGTTATAATATTTACTTTGTATAAAAAACCAGTTGGAAAAAGAAATATACCTATAATACTCTTATATATTGGGATTTTAGTTTTCTGCCTATGGAAAACAACAAATTTTATTCCAAACCCAATGACAGAATTACAAAATTATAGTTTTGTTTTTTGGTTCATTTATCCAGTTATTATAGCAATCCTAACAATGGAATATTTTCATAAAGAAATAAATTCTATTTTTCTTTCAAATTTAATTGTAACGGCTTGCATTATAGGTTTAATCGGAATCAGCTGGCAATTAAATAATTGTTTTGAATTTAACAAGTATGTATCTTATCTAAAAGAACTAATAAAAAAATCTGAAAAGACATTTATAACAATTCCGGAAGAAGACTTTACAACAAAACCATTTTTAAGTTTTAATACTTGTTTTGGAACTATGCACAAAGCAATTTTTATTTCTGAAGAATACGAAATAAAGAAACTTATCATGCCTGCTACATATTATCCTGATTATACGGAATATTGTATGGATACAGAAAAAGAAAATTATTACGATAATGCTCGTGAATTTCTATATTTACAAACAACTTCTATGAGATTAAAAAACAAATATTGGGATATATCTGAAATCAAAGAACAAATATCCAATCAATAATTAATATTTTGTTTCATATTTTCCCATTGAATTCTATTAAAGTCACTAATAAATTCGTTTGAATCCATATTTGTTGTTTGGGGAACAGTCCTATTTTGTCGAGCATACTTTGCTGAATCATACAAATCAAATTCTATTCCATTTTGTTTTGCAAAATGTTCCATATAATCAATCAACATATAAACATGTGAGGAAATATTTCCCATGTTTCTATTTGCATATGTATATTCAACATCAACTATTAAACTTTTAATATCTATCTTTTTTAGTTTTTCAAAAAATTCATTTATTTCAACTAAGTTATCATTTACACCAGGAATAATAATATATTTAACCTTTACTAAATTTTGATATTCTGATTTTAAATTTCTTCTATAGTGACTTATTGTTTGCCAAACTTCTTTTGACTTATCCACTCTTTTTATTTGTTTATAAACATCTTTAGTAGCAGAATCCGGTGAAACAACAACAGTTACAGCACCTTTTTTTAAGCCATTTCTGATTGCTCGACTAAACAAAATACCTGACGAATGCACCCTCACTTTAGAGCCTTCATTTATAAACAAAGTCAAGAGTTTTTCAAATTCTGGCAATATTGTAGGTTCTCCACCTTGGAAAGTAATTTCTCCGTTATTTCTAAATTTACTTTTTTTAATAAGATCTTTTACCGCATTTAATATATTATTTTTTGTTTTTGGTTTATTTTGTCGGACCCCACAATAAATACAATCAGAATTACACTGACTCCAATGGTCAAAATTTATGAAAGAAATATAATCCTCTTCATCCCAATCTTCTTCTCTTAAATTATAACAACCTTCGCAAGCAGACAAATCACCTTGATTTTGCTGATAATTACGATGCTTTTTTTTGATATTAAAAATATCATCCCAATCTATAACACCTTTTTCATATTTAGGCTCAATCATAAGTTGACCTTTGTCGAACTCACGAGACAAACAACACGCCTTGATACAATCGACGTCTAAGGATATACCATGTTCTATTAGATGACAACTTTTATATCTCATAATCTCTCCAACAAATATTCTACCATACTTATAAAAAATTTTTTTTAATGTATAATATTGTCATAGTCCAGTTTAGGGGATTTTTATGATGTCCGAGACAATCGTAGATAATAAATTTGCATTCTCATTCAAGAAGAATAATATAGATGAAATGTTTCATAACCTTACTGAAAATCCAGTTGGTTGTGAAAAAAAAGATTTCAGGTTAATGTTGAGCACAATATATCAACTTGTAGAAGATGAATTTGCCAACACTTTTCAAGCATCCAGTAACCCAATAAAAAATACTCGTTTCTGGATTATAAAAAGTGACAAAGGAATGGAAGTTTTTGTTACACCAACAAACAATTTTGATTTTTATTTAAAGTCAAAAGGATCTATGTACAGATTTTCATCTTGCGCATATGAAGTAGAAGAAAATGGACAAAAAGTTGACAAAATAGGATACAAAATCCCTCTAGAACTTATTTGGGAATATTTTTCAGGATTTGACACCGTTGTTCAAAATGAAAGTGTTACTGAATCATTTAAAATATTTAACGTTCTTACTCAATTTGTAAAAAAGACAGTCGAAAAACTTTATTTCTTACCAAAAATAAATAAAACTGATAAATTTTTCAATGTTACTTACGAAATGTTTGCGATTAACGAACATTTGCAAGATTCAATTGACGAGGTATATAACCTTAATTTCAAAGAAATATCAGATGTAAAAAACATTGCTGATATACTGATTGAAAACTATTTAAATTATGTTATTTTTCAATTTTTAAAGTTCAAAGCATATAAATTTAAAGATATTGTTTCTTCTATATATTTCTTAAAACCTGCCAATAACAAAAGATATATTCGTTCATTAGATTTAGCAGAAGCAATAAGTGAATGGCTTGATGAAATATACATAGGTAAATATCCAGTAAGCCCACAATTAGATATAGCAAAAATTGACGAAGATAAATTTATCCTCACAATTTCTGTAACAGCAAACGACAAAACACTTGCGGAAAAAGAACCCTCTCGCCAATTATTAGAAATTTATGAAGATGGTACTTATTGGGGATATCAAAGTTCTTATCTTATAAATATTGTTGAAAAGCAATTGAACTACGCCCTTCGCTACTATAAAGAACTTGAAACATTATTTGAAGATGAAGATAACTTAAAACTATATTTATCTTTAAATGATGTCTATAAATTAATGATACACACTGCTTATTATTTAAACAAAGCAGGCATAAACATTAACTTCCCACCAAACTTTGGCAATATTATTGTTCCAAGAGCATCTATCAATGCAAAAATCAAAACATCTAGAGAACAAGATGTTGCAGATATATTAAATGGAAAAGGTGGAAACATCAGTTTAGCGGGTATTTTCGATTTTTCGTTCCAAGTTTCTATTGGAGATGAAAAAATATCAGTTGAAGAATTTGAAAAACTTATAAAAGATGCTAATGGTATTATTGAATTTAAAAACAAATACATACTAATAGACCAAGCCGAAGCAGAATCTATTATAAACAAATTAAAAAATCCTAAAATTGACAAAATCACAAGAATGGAAATGCTCCACGCTGCATTTTCTGGTCACTTAAATGAATATGAATTTGATTATGATGAAGCATTTGCAAATATCGTAAAAGATGTCGGAAAAAGTGTTGAAGTTTCAGTGCCAGAAACACTAAAAGGCGAATTACGTCCATACCAACAAGGTGGATTAAAATGGCTTTATACAAACACAACTAAAGGGTTTGGTTCTTGTATTGCAGATGATATGGGACTAGGAAAAACCATACAAGTTATAAGTTTAATATTGAAATTAAAAGAAGAAAACAAACTTAAAGCTCCTGTTTTAGTAGTGTGTCCTACAACATTAATGGGTAACTGGATAAAAGAACTTAAAATGTTTGCCCCTTCCTTAATTGCAAAAGCATACCATGGTCCAGAACGAGAACTTGATTTAAAGGCAGACGTTATCATTACAACTTTTGCAATATTGAGAATAGATATAGAAGAAGTTAAGAAAACGACTTGGGGCATGATTGTTGTCGATGAAGCACAAAATATTAAAAACCCTGACACTTCTCAAACTACTGCTGTTAAATCATTAAAATCAGATATTAAAATAGCAATGACTGGTACACCTGTTGAGAATAAATTAACAGAACTTTGGAGTATTTTTGACTTTATTAATAAAGGGTATTTAGGTTCAATCAGAGATTTCCAAAAATTCTATGCAATTCCTATTGAACGTTTCAAACAATATGAACAAGCAGATAAACTAAAATTATCAATATCTCCATTTGTTTTAAGACGTTTGAAAACTGATAAGAACATTATTGATGATTTGCCCGAAAAAATGGTTCTTGATGAATACTGCTATTTAACAAAATCTCAAGCAGCACTATATGAAAAAACTTTAAATTCATTAATGACAGATATTTCAAGCCAAAAAGGAATAAACAGAAGGGGTATCATCTTCAAGTTAATCACTGCACTAAAACAAATTTGTAATCACCCATTCCAATATTTAAAATATGGGGAAAAGACAAAAGATGTTTCTGGCAAAACAGAAAAATTCATTTCTCTACTTTCTCAAATATTAGAAAACGATGAAAAAGTAATTGCATTTACACAGTACAAAGAAATGGGGAATATCCTATCAACAATAATTCAAAACGAATTAAATGTTTCTCCATTGTTCTTCCATGGATCGTTAAATACAACTCAAAGACAAAACATGCTTCACGAGTTTGAAACAAATCCAGATCAAAAAATAATGCTTTTATCGCTAAAAGCAGGTGGAACTGGTTTAAACTTAACTTCAGCAACAAATGTAATACATTACGACTTATGGTGGAATCCAGCAGTTGAGGAACAAGCAACCGATAGAAGTTATCGTATAGGACAAGACAAAAATGTAATGGTTCACAGACTTGTTACGATTGGAACATTTGAAGAAAAAATAGATGAAATGATAAAACAGAAAAAAGAGTTAGTAAATCTTGCAGTTTTTGAAGGTGAAAAAGTAATAACAGAACTTTCTGATGAAGAAATCTATAACATCTTCAGTCTTGGAAATACATAGTTGTAAATCTCCTGAAAATAATACGTGTAAAATATTTTTGTTTAACATATAATCTTAATGACCACAAAAGGTTAGTAAATAAAAATATATGTATGTATAAATAAACAGGAGGTCAGATGAACAACATGCAAGTGACACATGAGATTGAAAATCAATGTTGTGTAAGAAGAGGTGTAAAAGGCGTACCTGCTCCAATTCCACAAGAAGGTGAATGGACAAAATGCAAAGAAATTAAAGATATTTCTGGTTTAACACACGGATGCGGATGCTGTGCTCCTCAACAAGGAACATGTAAATTATCATTAAACGTTAAAAATGGTATTATCCAAGAAGCATTAGTAGAAACTATTGGATGCTCAGGAATGACTCACTCTGCAGCAATGGCAGGCGAAATTCTTCCTGGAAAAACTATTCTTGAAGCATTAAATACAGACTTAGTATGTGACGCTATCAACGTTGCTATGAGAGAATTATTCTTACAAATCGTATACGGAAGAACTCAAACAGCATTTTCCGAAGGCGGGCTTCCAATTGGTGCTGGATTAGAAGACCTTGGTAAGGGCTTATGCTCAATGGTTGGTACTATCCACTCAACAAAAGAAAAAGGTGTAAGATACCTTTCATTGACAGAAGGTTATATCTTAGAACTTGGTTTAGATAAAAATGACGAAGTTATTGGCTACAAGTTCGTTAACATGGGTAAAGTAATGGATGCTATTAAAGCAGGAAAAGATGAAAAAGAAGCATTCGAAAAAAATATCGGCACATACGGCAGATTTGCTGATGCTGTTAAAACAATCGACCCAAGACAACAATAACAGATCTTGATTGTACACTCGATAAAAAACAAGTTAGAAATAATTAAAATAAGGAAATAAACTATGGCAAAATTTGAAGGACAAGATAGACGTCATAAAACTATAGAAAAAGTTCTAAAAGAATATGATTTTAAATCTTTAGATGAAGCAAATGAATTATGTCTATCAAAAGGTATAAACGTAGATGAAATCGTAAAAGGTATTCAACCAATTGCGTTTGATAACGCTTCTTGGGCTTATACTTTAGGTTGCGCTATTGCAATTAAAAAAGGTATCAAAAATGCTGCTGATGCTGCAGAAGCAATCGGCGAAGGGTTACAAGCATTTGCGGTTCCTGGTTCAGTTGGTGATACAAGAAAAGTTGGTATCGGTCACGGTAACTTAGGCGCTATGTTATTAAGAGAAGAAACAAAATGTTTCTGCTTCTTAGCAGGTCACGAATCTTTCGCTGCTGCTGAAGGTGCTATTGGTATTGCAAGAAACGCTAACAAAGTTAGAAAAGAACCTTTAAGAGTTATTTTAAATGGTTTAGGCAAAGATGCCGCATACATTATCGCAAGAATCAATGGCTTTACTGCAGTTGAAACCGCTTATGATTTCAAAACTGGTGAATTAAAAGTTTTAAAAGAAACTCCATTCTCAGACGGTGAAAGAGCAAAAGTAAAATGCTATGGTGCAGACGATGTATCAGAAGGCGTTGCAATTATGATAAAAGAAGGTGTTGATGTTTCTATCACTGGTAACTCTACAAACCCAACAAGATTCCAACACCCAGTTGCTGGCACATACAAAAAATGGGCTATTGAAAACGGAAGAAAATACTTCTCTGTAGCATCTGGTGGTGGTACAGGTAGAACACTTCATCCAGATAACGTTGCTGCTGGTCCTGCTTCTTATGGTATGACAGATACTATGGGAAGAATGCATGGTGATGCTCAATTTGCAGGTTCTTCTTCAGTACCTGCTCACGTTGAGATGATGGGCGTTATCGGTATGGGTAACAACCCAATGGTTGGTGCCACTGTTGCAGTTGCAGTTGCAGTTGAAAAAGCAATGGCATAATAAAAAAACTAATATAAAATTAAAAGAGAGAACTTAATTGTTCTCTCTTTTTGTATTTTAAAGTTGCCGTATATTTTTTTGTTGTAAAATATTTGTATAAGAATGAAAAGGATAGAAATATGACAACTCCGCTAACTGGAAATGAAATTAGAAAAGCATTTATAGAATTTTTTAGAGACAAACATCAGTCTACAGAGGTGCCAAGTTCGAGTTTGGTACCAAACAATCCTACTGTATTATTAACAACAGCAGGGATGCTTCAATTTTTACCTTATTATCTAGGCTTGGAGAAACCTCCATTTGAACCAGCAAGGGCAGTATCTTGCCAAAAATGTGCAAGAGCAGGTGGTAAGGACTCTGATATTGAAAATGTAGGAAGAACCCCAAGACACCATACGTTCTTTGAAATGCTTGGAAATTTTGCTTTTGGCGATTACTACAAAAAAGAAGTAATTCCTTGGAGCTGGGATTTCGTAACAAACTATTTAAAACTGGATCCAAAACGCTTATGGATAACCATATATGAAACAGATGATGAAGCATTTGATATTTGGACAAAAGATGTAGGTATTGCACCAGAAAGAGTTATAAGAAAAGGGAAAAAAGATAATTTCTGGGGACCTCCTGGAGCAACTGGTTCTTGTGGTCCTTGCAGTGAAATCCACTACGATTTAGGTGAACACTTAAAATGTAGTGATGATTGCTCAATCGCAACTTGTGAATGCGACCGTTGGGTTGAAATTTGGAACCTAGTGTTTACTGAATTATTCCAAGATGAAGAAGGTAATCAATCTCCTTTAGAAAAGAAAAATGTTGATACTGGTATGGGCTTAGAACGTATAACAATGGTTGTTCAAGGCAAAGACTCAACATTTGAAACAGACCTTTTAAAACCAATACTAGATAAAGTATCTGATATGAGTAAAGTTGCTTATAAGCAAAATAACAAAACAGATATTTCTTTGAGAATTATAACTGACCATGCAAGATGCGTTACTTTTATGATTAATGATGGAGTAACTCCAGGAAACGAAGGAAGAAATTATGTTCTAAGAATGATTTTAAGACGTGCGCTACGACATGGTAAATTATTAGGACTTGAACTTCCTTTCTTAAATGAAATTGTTGACACTGTTATTTCTTTATACAAAGAACAATATCCTGATTTAGAAAAAAATGCAGTAAAAATTAAATCTATAATAAAACAAGAAGAAGAAAGATTTAAAATAACTCTAGATAGAGGATATAAACTTTTAGAAGAATTAATGCAAAATTCTCAAGAAATAGATGGTGCAAATGCGTTCAAATTATATGATACATTTGGTTTTCCTCTAGAACTTACAATTGAAATTGCTGCCGAAAAAGGGGTTAAAGTTGATGTTGAAGGCTACAAAAAGGAAATGAAAAACCAAAAAGAAATGGCAAAAGCTGCTGCACACAAAATAAGTCTTACAGATGACTTAATTTATGTTGATGTTGAAAATAAATTTGGTTCAACTGAATTTGTTGGTTATGACAACGAAAAAGCAGAAGCAAAGATTATAGCAATTATTGAAGCTGGTGACTTCATTGATATTATGCTTGATAAAACGCCATTCTATGCAGAATCTGGTGGACAAGTTGGTGATACTGGCTTTATTGAAGGTGAGGATTTCAAAGCAGAAGTTTTAAATACTTTTAAAGTTAATAAACTTTTCGTTCATCGTGTTCAAATGATTAACGGAGAAGCAAAAGTTGGAGATGCCATAACTGCAATAATAGATGTAAATAGAAGAAATGAAATCAGAATTCACCATTCAAATGCACACTTAATTCAAGCGGCTTTAAGAAAAGTTTTAGGAGAAGAAGTGCATCAAGCAGGTTCTTATGTTGATGAAAATAGAACTCGTTTTGACATTACATTTCCAAGAGCAGTAACAAAAGAAGAACTTCAAGAAGTTGAAGATATTATCAACAAATGGATTGGAGAAGATATAACTCAAACTACAACTGTTATGAATATTGAAATGGCTAAAAAATCAGGCGCTATGGCATTATTCGGCGAAAAATATGACGAAGATGTTCGTGTTGTTAAAATGGGTGAAATTTCAATGGAATTATGTGGTGGGACCCATGTTTCATCAACTGGCAAAATTCGTTTGACTAAAATTATTTCAGAATCTGCCGTTGCAGCAGGAACAAGAAGAATTGAAGCCGTATCTGGAAATGCCGCAATCAAATTCTTAAGCGAAAAAGCAGAGATTATTGACAAAATGTCACAAGCTTTCAAAGCACCTGTTAACGAATTAGGTCAAAGAATCGCAAAACTTGTTGTTGATAATAAAAATCTTCAAATTGAAGTTGAAAATTTAAAAGCAGAACAAGCAAAGACAAAATTCCAATCATTTATATCAAAAGCAGAAGATATTACTGGTGGTAAGTTATTCGTAACAGAAACTGAAGCATTCAGTGCAAACTTATTAAAACTTGGAGCGGATATGATATCTGCGAAACTAGGAGAAAGCATTATAATTCTTGCTTCTGTTGACACAGATAAGATAACATACATCGTAAAAGTATCAGATAGTTTTGTGAAAAAAGGCATAAATGCTGGTCAAATAGTATCAAAACTTGCAGCAGCGACTGATGGCAAAGGTGGAGGAAGACCACAATATGCTCAAGGTGCTGGCAAAGATAGAACTAATTTAAGAACTGTTCTTTCTGATGTAGTTAAAGAAATAAAACAAACATTGAACTAGATTATATCAACAGGATCTATATCTATTGTCAATTTAATATCACTTGCAGCGGCAATACTTTTTACGAATGTAGAAATTAAGTATTGCCCTTTTTTACTCATTTTATTTTTAATTACAATTTGATATCTATATTCTGAATTTATTTTTGACATTATACATTTCATTGAACCATTTAATTCAATATATTCAGAAACACCCAATGAATCTATACGTTCAGCAAATTTTTGTGCTATTTCATCAGAGCATATAGCTGCTCTGACTTCATCAGTAGAAGATACAACTATTTTAACTACCTGACAAAATGGTGGATAATCAAACAATTCACGTCTCATTATTTCATTTTTATAAAAACTTAGATAATTTTGCTCTTTTGCATTTTTAATAGCATAAAGTTCTGGATTATAAGTTTGGAATATAACCTTACCATCATACTCACCGCGCCCTGCTCTACCGGCAACTTGCATCAACAATTGAAACCCTCTCTCACTAGACCTAAAATCAGGAAAAGCAAAACTTAAATCAGCATCTAACACGCCAACTAGCACAACATTAGGATTATCGAGTCCTTTTGCTATCATTTGTGTTCCAATAAGAATATCTATTTCACCATTTTGAAATCTATCCAAAATATCAATATATTTATATTTTGAAGAAAGAACATCTGAGTCTATTCTCTCTATTTTAGCATTTGGGAACAATTTTCCTGCAATAGTTTCTATTCTTTGTGTTCCCATTCCTCCCATTTTTATTTCAGGAGAATCACATTTAGGGCACAAATCAGGAACTTTATGAGTATATCCACACCAATGGCACTTCAATGTTTTATCAGAATTATGATAAATTAATGGAATATCGCAGTTCGGACATTTTATAATTTCACCACAAGTCTGACACTGCACACTAGTGTAAAATCCCCTGCGATTCATCAACAATATCGCCTGTTTTTTATTGTTCAAAGTTTCATTTATCGAATTTATCATCATATTAGAAAATATACTTCTTGATTCACGATAAAATTCCTCACGCATATCAACAACTGTTACTTTTGCCAAATCAACATTGTTATAGCGATTTTCAAGCGTTATTAAATTATCCGTCGAAAGTGCTTTAAAATATGAACTTACATCAGGAGTTGCACTTCCTGTTATTAGTGATGCATTATGCAACTCACATATTTTTACTGCTGTATTTCTAGCATCATATCTTGGAGCGGGAGATGTTTGTTTATATGTATTTTCATGTTCTTCATCAATAATAACGAGTCCAATGTTGGTTAACGGAGCAAAAACAGCAGACCTTGCTCCAATAATTATTCTAATTTGATTTCGTCTTAACTTGCTCCAAACATCATACTTTTCGCCTTCTGAAATACTGCTATGCCAAATAGCAATTTCTTCAGAGTTAAACCTTTTTATAAGTCTTAAAGTCAATTGAGAAGCAAGAGCTATTTCCGGAGCAAGAAATAAAACATTTCTACCTTCATCTAAAACTTTTTTTATTGCCCTAAAATATATTTCTGTTTTTCCAGAACCAGTAACGCCATTTAGAAGGATTGGCAAGGTTTGCCCTGCATCCATTTTCTTTACTATTTCATCAAATGCTTTTTGCTGTTCTTCTGATAGGTCTGGAAATTTATCTTTTTTAGTATTTTTAAAAACATTCAATGGATCTCTATATATCGGCTTTTCTATAATATCTACAAAGCCTTGCTCTTGCATTTTTACTATAGTTGCTCTAGTTGTTCTAACCTCTTTTTCAAACTCTATGAGCGTTGTTTCTCCAGTATTTTCTAGTTTTTCCAATATTTCTAGTTGCCTTGAAGATGCACCTTTTTTTGTTTTAAAAAGAACATATTTTTCAAATTTTTCTTTTTTTATATCTTGCGCATTTTCTTTCAAAAATTTCATTGGAATTGCTGCTTGCAAAACCACATTGATATCACAACAATAGTAATTTGCAATCCAATCAAGCATTTTTAGGTAATCCAAAGAAAAGATAGCACGTCTATCAATTATTTTAACTATTTCTTTTGCTTTTATTCCTTCCTCAAGATAATCAGAAAAACCAACAATAAAAGCAATAATATTTTGTTTTCTATTGCCAAAAGGAACCAAAACAGCTTGTCCTACCCTAATTTCATCACGCATCAAGTCTGGAATAAGATAAGAAAATGTTCTTGTTCCTAAGTTTTTAACATCTACAAGACACAGGGCATATTTACCCGATATGCCCTGACTTGTATCTCTATCTTTTTGGATTTTTTCAGTCATTAATTTTATTCTTCTTCAACAGTTAAGAGTTCTTGCATTGCTTCTTCAACAGCATCTTTTAATAGAATCAAATTGTCTGGAGATACTGTTACACCTTTTTTTGTTGGCAACCAAGTTCCACCATCATCAGTTGTATAATATATTCTTAAATCCAAGTATTTCTTATCTTTATAAGAATTTATACTAATTTGTACTTGTTCTGTAGCATTTCTTGGAATTGTTGCTAAAATTTTTGGTTCTTCTGCCATTTTTCAATCTCCTAAATATTTAATGTCTGGTTATAATTTGGTACTTCAAAAACTCTATCATCGAAATCTTTATTTGTGAATTTCAAATACTCATCCATAGACTTTTCTTTAGCATTATTGTAATAATCTTTTGGAATTAAAGCAATATATTCATCATTCAAATCACCTGAATAATTACCTAAAACACGAGCAAATTCAGAAATATTTTCTTTATCACTACCTGCGCCATATGCTTTTGTTTTTGCATCTGTTCCAGATGGTCTGATTTCTATGAACTTATCTGTAAATTGTAAGAATGTTCCATCTCCTACAAATTTAATATCAATTAAATTATCAAAATTTAATGTTTTAAAGGTAGACTTTAAGATAAATTTAACTTGTTCTAAATTAATGTTTCCATCAAATTCAGATAAAGCCATAGTTAAATAGAACAAATCATTTTTTGTTCTTAATGCCTCACCATCTTTTTTTGCTTGAGTTAATTTTACGATATCAGGTTCAGACTCATTGTAATATGAAATGTCTTCTCTCATATCGTATTTAGCAATAATTTCATTTGATGTAAAAATCTCATCAAGTGCAACAGATAAAGTTTTTTCTTCTTTTTCAAGTTTTGCTGCTAAAGCCGATGCTACGATAATTGCTTCAGATGCGCTTTTTTCTCTCATGGCAATCGCAACTCTGCCAGCCTTAGATTTAATCAAATCTTCTGCGCCAATAATCATACCGCCAGATTCTTCTCCCCCAAAAATCATTCTCGGATTTACCCCAAGATTAATTTCTTTACCAAAAACATCAGTAACAATAACGTCTTTATTAGGGTTATCAATAATCTGTTTTTCTACTTTTTTCATTATATTTGCAATTTCTTTGAAGCCGACAGGAACATTAACAACATTAACCCCATTAAATTTAGCCCATTCATCCCAAGACTTTGCACTAGCAGTAGTTTTAATCATAAATCTTGGATGCTTATCCCATTGACCTGAAGCTTTTAATTGCTTTGCCCAAAAATCCATAATTAGCAAGAATGATTGATTTGCTGTATACACGCAAAGAATTCTATCTTCATCAAGTTTAGAATAACTTATACCTGTTTTATTTAAGAAATCAATAGCCGTTGTATTTTCAATTTGGCAAACTGTTAATCTATCGTGGTCTGGGTCTGTGATTAAAACAACAGTACCAATAGGATATTGTTTTAATTTTTCGTCATAATTTAATGTATCAATAACTGGGAAATAAGGTGTTCCATCTTGTTTTTTAGCAACAACAGTTGCATCTACTGAATAATCATAAAAACATTTATTCCCTTTTGGATCAGTGTCATATTTGCCAATTGAATGAAAAAATGCATCTTCTTCAATATTCATCCAAACAAATTTTTCACTAATTTTAAATGCATCTAATATTTTGCTTAAAGTGTTATATGCACTACCACCAACATTTTCAATAACAATTTTATTTTTTAAGTTATTTATTAAGTTTAAATTTTCTTTGTTTGCGACACCATTTTCAAGATACTCTTTATAAAGATTAATACCATTATTTATAGTTTTCATAAAATCTTCATTGATGAGTTTATCGTCAGATTTTGCAATTTTTATTTCATATTTTCCATCTTTTCTTACTATATCAAATATCTCTTTAATCTTATCAACAAATTCCATTGACTCCTCAGGCAAGTATTGGCTACCTTGTGAATTCAAATCTTTTGTTGCATTTTTTACGCTAATTCCATGACTTGAAGTAATATATTCCCCTCCAAGCAAATCTAACTTAAAGCACAAAAACGAAGCAAGCCAAATTGGCATAGTTTGTCTTTGGTATGTTGTAAGAGTTTCAATGCCTTGTGCTGATTGAACTCTTGCAATTAAATCTAAAAACTTATCAGAATTATATCTAACTTCTCTTCCAACAAGTTTTAAAAGTTTTTTACCCACATATTTTTCTTTTGCAACTAACGCTTTTGCGTATGTAGCCAGCATTATACCCATTATATTAATAGGGAATCTTACATCATAAGGATATAAAATATTTTGAGGTCCCCTAATTCCTGCGGTTGAAACTGCCGCTTCTTTTTCATAATTTTTAAGCCAATTATCAAGATTCAAACCCTGTGGATTTATTGTTTCATCATAAGGAAGTAAATGTTCTTTTTTTAAAACAAATACAAATTCGTCTTTATTCTCTATATCAATATATTTGTTATTTTTTATATAATCTGGTGTATTTTTCTCTACTGATTTATAAAGTTCTTGTTCTAATATTCCGGTCATATATCCCCCAAAACTAATAGCAATCAATATCATGATACAAAATCTACAAAAAAATAACAAGAGGAAAAACAAACGAAACAAGTAAAATTTTAGTTTTTACTATTTAATGTGTTTGTACTAAAATACTGTCAGTAAAGTATAAAGGGTGGATATTATGACAGAGAGCACAAAAAAAGACTACAAAGACAGTATAAACTTGCCGAAAACAACACTAGAAATGCGTGCAAATGCTGTTCAAAAAGAACCGGAAACTCAAAAATTCTGGGAAGAAAACAAAATATATGAAAAGAACTTAGCACAAAGAGATAAAGCTAACAAATTTATTTTACACGATGGTCCTCCATATCTAAGCTCTGGAAAAATCCATATTGGTCATGCTTTAAACAAAATTTTAAAAGATATCATTATCAAATACAAATCTCAAAAAGGATATTATGCTCCTTATGTTCCTGGTTACGATGCTCACGGTTTACCTATTGAAAATGCAGTTGTAAAGACAATAAAAGGTGGAAGACAAGCTTTAACTGCTGGAGAATTAAGAAAGAAATGCCGCGAATTTGCTCTTGAAAATTTAAAAGGGCAGGAAGCAGATTTTAAGCGTCTTGGGGTATGGGGCAATTGGGAAGAACCTTATTTAACTATTGCTCCAAAATTCGAAGCAGAACAAATCAGAGTTTTTGGCGAAATGTTTAAAAAAGGTTATGTACAAAAAGGTCTAAAACCTGTTTATTGGTGTGCGTCCTGTGAAACAGCGCTTGCAGAAGCAGAAGTTGAATATCAAGACCACACATCAACAAGTATTTATGTTCGTTTTAAATTCAATTCAGATGACCAAAATAAAGTATATTCACTAATCAATGAAAAATCAGAGAAAGACTTGTTCGTGGTAATTTGGACAACAACGCCATGGACAATTCCTTCAAATCTAGCAGTATGTTTAAATGCAAGACTTGAATATACAATTTTTGAATATAAAAACGACAGATACACTGTTGCTACAGATCTTTTAGGTACATTTTTAAAAGACGTTGCTTGGCAAGAATCTGATATTAAAGTTATAGGAACAGTAAAAGGTGCAGAATTAGAAAATTTAAATGTATTCCATCCTTTATACAACAGAGAAAGCAAAGTAATACTTGGCGATCACGTTACTTTAGATGCAGGTACAGGTTGCGTTCACACAGCACCAGGACATGGTTTAGAAGACTGGGAAGTTTGCCAAAAATATAACATTGAAACATTTTCACCTCTTGATTCAAAAGGTATTTGGCAAGCTAGTGATTTCTTCAATGATACAGATTTAGTTGGTGTTCCATACTTTAAAGGTAACGAAATCGTTATTAAAAAACTTGAAGCAAACAATGCGCTTCTTGCAAAACAAGACATCACTCACAGTTACCCTCATTGCTGGAGATGCAAACACCCAGTTATATATAGAGCAACTGCTCAATGGTTTGTAAAAGTTGATATGTTCAAAGAACAAACTTTAAATGAAATCAAAAAAGTCAAATGGATACCAGCCGCAGGTGAAAATAGAATATCAAACATGGTTGAAAATCGTTCTGACTGGTGTATTTCTCGTCAACGTGCTTGGGGTGTTCCAATTCCAGTATTCTACTGTGAAGATTGTGGCGAAGTAATTGTAAACGACGAAACAATAAACCACGTTGCAGATCTATTTGAAAAGGAAAGTTCTGATGCTTGGGTTAACCATACAACCGAAGAACTTATGCCCCAAAATTATAAGTGTCCAAAATGTGGTGGTATTCATTTCAGAAAAGAATCAGACATTATGGATGTTTGGTTTGACTCAGGCGTAACACATTATGCGGTTGTTCATAAGAGAAACGAAGAACTAGGTGATCTTCCAGTAGAAATGTATTTAGAAGGTTCTGACCAACACAGAGGATGGTTCCAATCTTCACTATTAACATCAGTTGCGACTACAGGAAAAGCACCTTACAAATCTGTTTTAACTCACGGATTTGTTCTTGATGGCGAAGGTAGAAAAATGAGTAAATCAGTTGGAAATATTGTCGCTCCTCAAGAAATTATTAAAGTCTATGGTACTGACGTATTAAGACTATGGGCTGCTTCAATTGATTATAGAAATGACGTTAAAATTGGGGATACAATCATTAAACAACTAGTTGAAATCTTCAAGAAAACAAGAAATACAGCAAGATTTTTACTTGGTAACTTATATGATTTTGATCCAAAAACAGATTATGTAAAATATGAAGACTTAAAATCTATCGATAAATTTGCGCTTCATAAATTAAATACATTAATTGCAAACGTTACTGATGCATTTGAAGAATACGAATTCTATCGTTACTTCCAATACTTACAGAACTTTGCAGCAGTAGATTTAAGTTCATTCTACTTAGATATAGTAAAAGATAGATTATACACAAGTGGCAAAAAATCACTTTCAAGACGTGCATGCCAAACTGTATTATATGAAATCTGCCAAGCATTAGTTAGAATCTTAGTTCCTGTAATGCCACACCAAGCAGAAGATATTTGGTTCAATACTCCAGAGGCACAAAAAGATGGACTTGAAAGTATTCTTCTTTCAAAATGGCCGGAAGTAAGAAAAGAATGGAATAATACAGAAATTGAAACAGAATTTTCACAAATATTAAAAGTCCGTGAAATAGTTACAAAGGCTATTGAACCATTGAGAGCCGACAAGAAAATTGGAAGTTCTTTAGAAACGGCTGTATATATCATCACAGATAAAGCAGAATTACTAAAATCATACGAAAAAGAACTTTGCAATATATTTATTACATCTCAAGCATTTGTGGTCAATTCACAGCCAGAAGATGTTATGAATACATATGAAGAAGATGGCTACAAAGTATACGTTACAAAAGCACTCGGAGAAAAATGTGAACGTTGTTGGAAATACAGACAACTAGGACAACACGCTGGACACGAAACAATATGTGATGAATGCTTTGAAGCAGTAACAGAATAGAAAAAGAGGCGATGTTTAAAAGCATCGCCTCTTTTATATTATTCAAAAGTTCCTTTTAAAACCTTTTTCAACTTCGCCAATGCATTATCTAGATTAGTTTGAAAATTTCCTTTATCAGAAGATTGAAATGATTCCTGTACTATTCCTGATTTATTATCAAGAAATAATTTATTTACTTTTCTAGCATATTCATCAATTTCAAAAGGTTCATTTTTTTTATAAAAAGTAGTTATTTCTAAGACATCCGTTTCTGGCGAATACAATTTAAAACCACCACCATTAGGATAAAACTTTTCGTTTAATGCTAATCGTTCACTTGGATTCAAACGAGCATCTTCAACTGCTTTTTCTAATGTCGCTCTCAATTCAACGTTCTCAATACTTGGACCTTGTGGTCTTATTAAACCATATGGAATTTCAACTTTCATCATAAACACACACCATAAACTACTAATACAATTAGTTTAGTGCAAGTAAATGATTTTTTGGTGTTTTTTTTAAAAATATTTACATTTAATTAAAATTAAATCTAAATATTGGTTTTACGTTTTCTGTTTTACAAGCATCGTATCTTGCAGAATATGGGCTTGGTGGACATCTGAACAAGTAATTACAATATTCATGACTATTATCAAGAATACAAGCATCAATTACTGGCTGACAGTAGTTTGGATAAGATATTTTTGTATTTGTATTAGCCAAACCAGATGTAGCACACTTCGCTTGTCTATATGAAATAAGTGAAGTTGATTTGTCTATAAATCCACATTTGCTTATGTCTGGATTACTTGAATCTTTACATTCAACAGGAACATATGCTGTATCACTAATAACACCAGCACAATCATCCCTGCTAATACCTCTTCTACAATATCCTTTTATTGATGAAGCCAAATAACGAACATTCATTACTTGCTCAGCATTCAATTCAACAGAAAGATTGTCTGCCAATACACCCAAAGGATAAACATCTCCATTATCCATAATTAAAAATGAAACAATATCAGGTGGTGATTTATGTTCTGGAGAATGAGTATTAGGTTTTCTAGAACCATTCAAATCAACCGCTAACACTCTAAATCCGATATCAGACGATACATTTGAAGAAAATGTAGATGAAGACAAATAATATCTTTGCCCATTAGTTGCCGTAAATGTAGGTCTTTTAGAGTCTGATATATCTGAAATATATGGTTCATTATTATGTGCTGCATCAAAAGCAACGGAATATAAATCATCACAATTTTTAGCACCAGCAATATTCACAAAACCAAGCATTGTATTACATATTTTATTACCTGCCCCACCTGATGAAGATGCTGAATACAAAGAAGAACAAAGTGGTGTACCATTGACATTACCAACCCCATCAGGTTTCAAAATGGTAACAATAGAACCAGTATTTGTTCTACAGGTTACTGTATTATCGCTGCTATAATCTCCTAGAAACAATGTCCTAGTAATTAACTCAACATTTTTATTTGCATAATATGAAAGTGGCGTATATGACATTTTAATTGATTTTAATGCATTTACACTAATTGCCAATATAACGCCAGTTACAACTAATACCAATAATACTTCCGTTAACGTAAATCCTAGTTTATTTTTTTTCATTAAATTTTTCCTTTAAAAATTTAATACAATTTTCATATGTATCAACTTCTTTTATTATACCATTTTTATCAATAACATTCTTATTTATGTTAAGAACAGATTTATTTTCTTTTACAGCAAAAACATCTATATTTGCGTCAATTGCATCCAAAACAATGGAAGAACCAAGTGCCCCATAAGGCATAATTAAAGAAGAAATATCTTCTCTTGCAATGTACTGTTCCCTTTTTTCACGAGAAAATAACGGAGCATTATCTAGTGCAACCAAAAGACAGGGTAAAAACGTGGGAGTAATGTACTCTGCTGCTGCTTTTGCATCAACAATTTCTTTCGTAATATTAATATTTTCAAAAGCCGGAGCGTGTACAACAGGAACAAATAACTCTCTTGTTAAATAATGAGATATAACTGCTTCAACTCCACCAACAATATCTACGCCTTCTCCATCTTTGTAATTATCTTCTGGTGGTTCTTCAAATTTACAAACGACTGCAAGTACTTCTGCTCCTCTTGCAATCAATTTTTCACCTGCTTCAACTAGGGTTTTATAATTTAAAACAGACCCAGATGATATTCCAGAATTAGTATTAAAAAATTCAACTTTTGCAGGCTCACTCGTTATTTCATATCCTATAACATCAACCCCATAAACTGTTTTAACTGCACTTACAGTATTCAAATGAACATTCAAAATACCTTGAGAAATACCGCTATCAAAAATAACACCAATTTTGTTTTTCATTGATGGAATTAAACTTAAATGCCCTTTAAAAAATTGAGTAAGTGCCCATCCTTCTGTATACAACATTGACTCATTAATACCAGAAAAACAAGCGGCATTAACAACATTAGGGTTCACAATAACATTGAAATCTTTAGAAAAATTTCTTGCTACACCAGATGCATCTCCTGCATATCCGCCAACGGAAGCACCTATCCCTGTTGGAACAACAAGAGCAACCAAAGGTTTTTTTCTATTAAAATTACAATTCAACATAACCATTAGCTTCTAACGGAATACATTTTTGACCTTGTGATTCTATCAAATTAACAAAATCTTGAACATTGGCTTTTATATTATGGAATGTATTGTAATGCATTGGAATAATTTCCATAGAAAAGAGCATTTTAGCAGCCATTGCGGCTTCTTTCATATCCATTGTATAATGACCGCCAATAGGAAGAAGTGCATAATAAGGATTATACATTTCCCCAATCAATGAAAATTCACTCATCAATCCTGTATCACCAGCGTGATATATAGTTGTTCCATCTATATCTAAAAGAACACTCATAGCAAGTCCGCCATAAGGCAAATCAGGATTTGAACTGGAATGTAGCGCAGGTAAAAATCTTACACTGCCCCAAGTAAACTCTAGGCATCCACCAATGTTAACACCGACTGCTTTTGCACCTTTTTCACTACAATAATTTGCCAATTCAACCATTGCAAGAATAGTTGCTCCTGTTTGTTTAGATATAGCAATAGCATCACCCAAATGGTCAAGGTGTGCATGTGTCACAATAATGTGAGTTATTCGTTTTTTCTTAAAATCAAAATTCGCTTTAGGATTGCCTGAAATAAAAGGATCAATTAAAATTCCATCCCAATCTTTCTCTATAAAAAACGCACTATGACCAATATAGGTTAATCTTCGCATACTATTCTCCTGTTCTTTCAACATTGTATCAAATTTAGTTGATAAATTGAATAGTTCAAGAGATGTTTTCCCTCATTCAAATTAGGACAAAAATTTCTTTAAATTTTGCAAAATACCTTTAATCTTTGTTGAATTAGCAACCAATGCATTTTCATGATAAGGAAGATAAGAATTAACAATATTTTCAGGGAGTTCTTCCCCCTTATCTAGGGTATACGCAATAAAATTAATATATTCATCCTGCTCTTTTTTATACATTTCATCCTTAGCTCTCAAATCTTCGTCAGCTTCAAGATGACAAAGTGCGTGCCAAGCTGCAATAATAGTCTTATCCTCACAATCCTGAGGAAAGGAACTTAGCGCCTCTCTTACTGAAAGATTTTTAGTAAGTACAGCAATATATAATTCTGAAACTTGCTTTCTAAAATTTGTGTAATCTACGCTCTTACGCTGCATTGTTTTTCTAGTGCTCGCATTAATGATGTCATATCATTATTAAAAAATTGACCAGCAAGTCTATTAATAGCAGTAGCCGCCATTTCTGCACGACTTTCTACTGACTTATAACAAAATTTCTTACCAAATTTTTGTCTTTTTAACAAATTTTTATCAACAAGTCTATCCATGACTGTCTTTATTGTGGTGTACGCTCTTACGTTACCATTGTTATTAATTTCTTCTAGTACTTCGCTTACTGAAATGTCTTTTGCATTGATGCCATTTTCTTCCATAGTCCAAACAGCATTCATGATTTCATTCTCTAAAGTTCCGTGTGTATACGCCATGAATCCATCCTTTAATATTCAATTTTTATATAAAAAATAATTTTAAACACTTTAATACTACTATTATAGCATTTGCTTTTGAGAATATCAGCATTTTGTTAATGAATATTAATTTTTATTTTTACTTATGATTAATTATCCAATATAAAATCAATGATTTTAGATGTTTTTACATTTTTTCTTGCCAAATAATGTTTAGCACTAGATAAAAACAATCCATACTTTGCCCTTGTAATTCCAACATACAAAAGCCTCAAAGTTTCTTCTATTTGTTCTTTTTTCAAATTATCAGGAGTTTTAATACCACAATTAGTAACCGCATTTTTTATTGTTTCAACAAAATGACTACCACTTTTTAATTTAACATTCTCTATCTCAACAGGATAACTATCTTCATTCAATTGAGGAATAAAGACATAATCAAATTCATCTCCTTTTGATTTATGCATAGTCATAATACTAACAATGTTCTTATCTTCACCATTTTCATCTTCAAAGAATTTATATGCACTCATTGGTTTTTTAGCATAGTACTCGAGTGTTTTTAAAAAATCCACAGATGAATTATTTTCTCTTAATCGTCTTATAAAGGTTGAAATTAAATAAGTATTGGATTTATCAACTGAAGTTTTTGAATAATATAACCCAACATTCAAAGCAATATCTTCTATTTCTTTATCTGCTCTATTAAGCCAATAATCAATATCCCAGTACAATTGAGACAATATTTCATCTTCAATTTCATCAGAATTTATATTTATAAATGGTATATTTA
Source organism: bacterium (assembly GCA_017403285.1). Classification (GTDB taxonomy): domain Bacteria; phylum Cyanobacteriota; class Vampirovibrionia; order Gastranaerophilales; family Gastranaerophilaceae; genus Avigastranaerophilus. The sequence goes on along the minus strand of JAFQOI010000088.1, from coordinate 26,910 downwards.
GGTTTTCAAAAAATTTATGAACTTGTTTCTTCTTAAACTCTGAAACGCCTATCAAATATAAGTCTGCCAGTAATTTTATTATCTTATTATTAAATGGATTTTCTACAATATTTAAAACAGCATATATATATTTGTATATTTCCTTTTGGGCTAAAGAATCCGTTCTTATTGCAGTTTTTATTCCATTAGATGTTATAAATTCATTGTATTTATTAACATCTGAATTTAACCTCAATAATATTGCAATGGAAGATTTTGGCTTTTCTTTTTGAATTTTCTTTATTTGAGCAAGTATAAAATCCTTTTCCTCTTTTTCTTGTTCAAAAATCATATATTCAGGAACAATATCCGACTTTGGATTTTTTTCTGTTCCCCTCATTTTAATTTGATAAAATGACTGTTTTTTATCGTCATCATTTATTACAAATTCAACTAATTTATTAGCGAGATTATAAATAGACGCTGCACATCTTTGAGAAGAAACCATTTCTACCTTATTATTTTCATTAATAAATTTCTTAAATGACTCAAGGTTAGAATTTGTAAATGTAGCAGTAATAGATTGATTTATATCTCCACATCTTACAACATTATTGTTTTTTCCACTTAAAATATTAATTAGCGTTTGCTGAATTTCAGTAGAATCTTGTGCTTCATCTTCAATAATATAAATACATAATTTTTGATAATACTCTCTTATTTCTTTATTTTCACGCAAAATTTGCACTGCGAACCTAAGCATATCATCATAATCAATAAGATTTTTTTGTTTTAAAACATTATTGTATTCTTTGAAAAAATTAAAAAACTCTTGAATTTCTTGGTATTTAGACTGCAATTTTATAGTATTAACAATGTGTTTAACAATAGAAATACCCCTTAAATAATTATCATATTTATCATCTTGAATTTTAAGTTTATAAAAAAGTTCTTTGATAATTCTTTCTTTTTCACTGTCATCACAAATTTCGAAATTTTCATCCAATCCACTTTTTATATAATTGCTATTTTCTTTAATTATACGAAGAGCAAGCCCATGTATTGTAGAAATATTAGGGATTTCAGCACCATCAGGAAGCCCAATTTTAATACGTTCTTTAAAATTTTTTGCCGCAGACTCCATATAAGTAAGAACAAAAATATTTTCTGGCGAAATACCTGAATTAATAAGTTTCATAATAAGAGCGAGTAGGATAGTTGTTTTACCTGCTCCTGGAACCGCCATTATACCCATTTTCCCTCGTTTATAATCAAGAACTGGTTTTTGATCATCTCTAGGAATTATTTTACACTCACTTCTTTTGACCTCCGAAAAAGAAATAAAATCTGCAAGCCCACCAAAATTTTCATTTCCTTCACTATCATATACGCTAGAATAGAACCTAACTTCATTTTGCGCCAACAGCATTAACTTCCTTACAACCCTAGCAGTTTTATCATTAGTTAATTCTATATTGTCATTAAGCGTATATTCTTTTTTCGTCCAATCTCTATTTAATACCCAAGCATTATATAAAGTCCCCGTATCATTTTTAACCCAATCTGAATTAGATATATCCACCCATAATTGATACTTAACATTGATTGAAAAATCTATCATTTTCTGCGGTGAAGAAATTATTATCTCATTGTTTTTAAGATTAAATGAATTTATTGGATTTTCACTAATAACACTATTTTCAATCTGAACAATAAACTCATACACAAAATTTTCAACCTTACCTTTAAACGCAGCCTCAAATGATTGTGCCTCTTTAAGTAAAAATTCATATTTTATATGATTTTCTGAAGGAATATACTCTTTTATCAAATTGTCATAAATAATTTTTATTTGTTCAGAAATAGTATATTTTATATTTTGCAAAGAACTTAAAATACTTCTAAGTTTTTGATATTTCGTGTTATATAAATCATTTTCAAAATCAAATTCTTTAAAACTAGATTTTTTAAAATCCTTTATAATATCAATGCACTTTCTATATGGAATTTCAAGCAAATTTATCAAAAGACTTTTAATTTCATAATCATTTATTACTATTCCATTTACAAGTTTCAATATTGAAATTATGTGCCTTATCCCTTTTACATCAGATAATTTTTCACTACCTGAAAGATATTGAAAATTAAGCCCAATAGATGGAGCACTTTTTTCGAGCAAATCATTTTGCACTGGCGTTATAATCGCAAATTCATGAGGTTTTACTCCTGCTGATATCAATTTTTTAACATCAGAAAAAACCATATCTATCATATCTAAACGATTAACCGTTGATTTAATTAAATAATCATCCAATTGTATCTTCTTGCCATTTTTTATTGTATAAAATAACTTAGTCGCAGTCTCACTATGAGCACCTTTATCTTCAAGAATAACTTGCTCAGTTTTATATTTAGATTTAAATTCCTCAACCCCAGATTTATAAGCGCAAAGATACCCACATCTCGAGGAACCCTTTTCATCATAAGCAATAAAATGTTCATTTAATTTAGGAGTAATATAATCAACAAACAGCCAAAACATATAAGGCAATTCATCTGCATCATCAATTATTAAATATTTTATATCAGCAAAATAATCAGTATTCTTATATATCAAAGGAAATATTGCTGCTTGTCTTAGATAATCAAAACTTTTATATTCTATTGTTTTTTGCTTGTAATTTCTAATTGCCCTGTATGCATCCTTCGCAAAAACTTCATCTACAATTTTAGAACGCTCATCAATTTCTTCATCGCTCAATGCATTTTGAACAATCAAAGAATAACGCCTAAAAAGTTGGTGAAGAAGATTAACCTTTGAAATATAATCGCTAAAATCTGCTTCCTTTATACACTGTTTAAAAATATATTGGGAAACTTCAAGCCCACACTGATTTAATTCTCGACAATCCTTATCTTTTATAATTGACTTAATATACTCAGAATTTTCTCTAAAAGCATTATAATAGAGTCCATTTAAAGTATATATTTTAGATTTATCACAAACTTGAAGCCCAATACTTTCTAAATCCCTAACAAATTTTGTTTTTTTATAAGGATTTAATAAAATAACAAGTATTTCACAAGGTTCAACACCCTGCTCTATTAAACTCCTATATTTTTCTATAAGAAGTTTATTTCTGGTTGTATTAGAACTTCCCTGTATCAGCATAATATCTATTTTATACCATTAATTACATGCGGAGAAAGTGTAACAACATATTAAGCAAAATCGCCATTTTTTAAATTTATCTTAATATAACTTCACGAAACACTTGAAATCAGAATTCAAAAATGATATATTAAGTATATACGTTGTATATATAATATAATAATTTATATTCTAATTCTATTTTGGTAGTTGTGTTCAATAGCCTCATATAGGCTGTCTTATCCTGCTGAGTATTCAGCAAATTGTGTGTATCGGTGTTAACGTAATCAGGAGAGTATTATTATGGCATTAAATTGTGTTTATACGGCAGAAACAGAACAAGAAAACTTTTCAAACCCATTATTTTCAGATGGAAATCTTTCAAACTATATAAGAGAAATTTATAAGTACAAAAATCTAAGCATTGAAGATGAACAAGAATATGCAAGACTTGCAAAAGAAGGCAATCAAGAAGCAAAACAAAAACTCATTAAAGCAAATTTAAAACTTGTTGTTACTATTGCAAAGAAAGTTATTCACTCCAGCAAATTACCCATGATTGATTTAATCCAAGAAGGCAATATTGGTCTTATGGCCGCTGTTGATAAATTCAACTGGAAATTTGGATACAGATTTTCTACTTATGCCTCATGGTGGATAAAACAAGCAATGTTCAAAGCAATTTCCGAACAATCACACAGTGTAAGAATTCCTGTTTATATACAAGAAACTCTTTCTAAATATTCAAAAATCAAAGCAGAAATGGAAAAAGAAAATTGCACTAGTGTAAAATCTGCTGATGTTGCAAAAAAGATGAATATAGAACCAGAAAAAATAGATAACTATCTCAATGCATACAAAAAAACATTATCTCTTGAAGGTGATTTTGAAATAAATAATGGTTCTGAAGTTAGACTTATAGACATTATTGAAGATAAGAAAACCTCAATTCAAGAAAAAATCGAATATGACTCTATGAAAAAAGAAGTAGTATCACTACTAATGAACTTAAAAGAAAGAGAACAAAATGTTATTCTACTGCATTTTGGGCTCGATGGAAAAGAAAAACAAACACTTGAAGAAATTGGGAAAATATACGGGGTAACAAAAGAATGTATAAGACAAACAGAAGCAAGAGCACTTAACAAATTAAGAAATGAAGCATTATCAGCAGATTTGCTTAGCACGTATGTATACTAAAATAAATGCCCCTCTCATAGGGGCATTTATTACGTTTCTTTGAAGTTTTAACTCTTATAAAACGTGATTTCCTTTACAACATGCGGAAAAAGAAGTAGAATAAGAATGGCATTTTATAAGAGGAAAAAAGTATGGCAGAACAAATATGTAGTGATAACGAATTTGAAGCACTATTAAGCAAATACGATTACAGTTTCCAAAAAGGCGACTTAGTAAAAGGTATTGTATGCTCACATGATTCATCAGGAGTTGTTGTTGATATCGGAGCCAAAACTGCCGCTTACGTTCCAATAAAAGAGGCTATTGTTGATAGTACAGTTTCAGTTGAAGAAACTTTAAAGAAAAACAATGAATATGAATTTTTAATAATCAGAGAAGAAGATGAAGACGGCAGATTCATGTTGTCATATAAGAAAGTTGCAATGGCATACAGCTGGAGAGAACTTGAAGAATTAAAAGCAAATGATGCTACAGTTGAAGGTGTTATTGTTTCTACCGTTAAAGGTGGTGTCCTTGTTGAAGTTAAAGGTGTTAGAGGATTTGTTCCTTCTAGCCACTTAAAATTAAAATCAACAGAAAGTACTGTTGGCGAAAAACTTGAACTTAAAATCCTTACAATGGATATACAACAAGGTAACTTTATTCTTTCAAATCGTAAAGTGTACAACGAAGATAAAGACGAAAACAAAAAGAACATTTTTGAAACAGTTGAAATCGGTCAAGTTGTTGAAGGTGAAGTTGTAAGGATTACTGACTTCGGCGCATTCGTTTATATTGGAGGAATTGACGCATTACTTCCTCTATCTCAAATTTCTTGGAGATGGGTAGAGCATCCTTCTGATATTTTAAAAGTTGGCGATATCATAAAGGCAGAAGTCATTGTAATTGATACCGAAAAACAAAGAATTAGCTTAAGCCTTAAAAACCTTGAAAAAGATCCTTGGCTTGAGGCAAAAGAAAAAATTAAAGATGGTGATAAAATTGAAGGAACTATCACAAGAATTAAACATTTTGGTGCATTTGTTGAGGTATTCCCTTGTGTAGAAGCATTATTACCAAACAATGAACTTCTTGAATATCAAAACAAAAAGAATACTATCTTAAAAGTTGGAGATAAAATTCAAACTACTATTTTGAAATTCAATCCAGATGATAGAAGAATAAGTTTAAGTATTAACAATGACTAATAGTTCAAAAAAAATAATAGTATTTTCGGGAAAACAATTTGCCGGAAAAGATACGGTTGCAAAAGTTTTATTAGAAGAATTTAAATCTTTTAAAAGAATTGGCATTGCTGATGCCATTAAATTGAGATATTCAGAAAAAACTGGACTAAGTGTTGAAGAGATAGAAAAAAACAAATCAAATTACAGACAAGATTTGATAGACTTGGGCAACTGGGGCAGAGCACAAAATCCAGACTATTGGCTCAATTCCATTATCGAATATGAAGGAAATACCGTTGTTACGGATATAAGAATGAAGCATGAACTAGATGTTTTTCGTTCATTTGGAGCTTTTGCGGTTCGAGTTGAAGCAACTGAAGAAGCAAGGAGCAAAAGAGGAAACCTTGTTTCTAACAACGACAATACAGAAACAGAACTCGACAGCATAAAAGACTGGGATTATGTAATAGATAACAGCGGTTCTTACGAAGATTTAAAAGAAAACATCAAAGGATTAAAAGCAGCAATTCAGAAAAAACTGGGTGTAACGTTTTAATTAATACTCTGAAATAGAGACATTTGTAACACCAGCATTTCTTGCTTCATCCATTAGTTTAACAACAGCACCATGTGTCGATTGTTCTTGGGTTAAAATTAAAAGCCCATCTGGATTTGCCTGTACATTTTCTTTTATATAATTACCCAACTCATTAGCAGTAATTTCAATATCATCAACCATATATTTATCAGTATCGGTAACTGTTATTTTTATCAATTTAGAATCTTTTATTTCATCTTGCACTTCTATAACATTAGGCACTGCCAAATTTAACCCTTGTTGGTCTAATAAAGGAGCAATAACCATCATTATGATAAGTAAAACCAAAAAGATATCGGTTAAAGGAGTAATGTTTATTTCATTAAATGTTTTTCTTTGTCCTGCCATTTTAGTTTTCCTTATTCATCCCAATCATAATCTTGGGCATTAACTTTCTGTTTTGGTTGTTCTATTTCTGCTTGTTTAGCAGTTGACGTTTTTTCAAGTTCTCGTTGTTCTTTTTTGGTAAGTGGTTCACCTGCTACAACAAGTTTTTCATATTCTGCTGTTTGTGCTGCTTTCATTATTTTCAATATTTCGCTACTTTTAGTTTCACTATCAGCTTTTACAACAACTTCATGTTTTTCTAGCACTGGCTTAAGCGCATTTAACTCATCAACCAATGCTTCTGGTGTAATTTGTTTACCATTAATATAATACTGCCCTTGCTTAGTAACAGATATTGTCGCATTTTTTTGTTCAATTGCAATGCCACTATTAATTTCAGGAATATTAATATCCGTATCCATTGTCTGAAAAGAGGGCGCTATTACCATCATTATGATTAGTAATACCAAAAAGATGTCAGTTAACGGAGTTATATTAATCTCTGTAAATAAAGATTTTTTATTATCCTGATTCGAAAATGCCATTTTTATTTCCTATACTAAAGCTTTTGTTTGAACTTTTTCTTCTGAGTCAGTAAAACTTAAGAACAATAATTTTATTAACTGAAAATCATCTTCATATCTTTTGACTGTTGATTGAAAAAGGTTATACAAAACAACTGCAACAATAGCAACACCTAAACCGAAAGCAGTAGCAATAAGAGCGGAACCAATACCTTCTGCAACTGCTGCTGATTGATTACCTTGAGATGCCAAATCTTGGAATGTGTACAATATTCTAACAACAGTACCAAATAAACCCAAGAAAGGACAAACCCCTCCAACAGTACCTAGAATTGTTAAATATTTTTCTAATTTTCTTGTTGCAAGGTTGGCAGAAATATCAAAAGAACGAGAAAATCCCACTTTTTGTTCAGAAAAAATTCTAACTGCTTCTTCTGCGACTTCGCCTATAACACCACCCAATTGTATACTTAGGCTCTTTGCTGCTTCTAGTCTGTTATTAACCAATTCTGTTTTTAATGCTCTAATAAATCTAACAACATCTCTTTGATTTTTATTGTAAAAATTAAATCTGTTAATCGCAACAGCAACTGTAAGCAATGAACAAAGTAATATTGGTAGCAATACTGGCCAGTCCATTTTAATCGAAGTTAATAGTAATTCCATAATTATTTCCTCTTTTCTTATTTTTTACTTTTCTTTTAATTGAGTGAAGCACCTAATACGTTATAATCAAACGTAAATTGGATATCAACACTATTTCCTCTAAATTCTGGAGGTAAAGGTCTAAATGGCGCAGTTAACTTAACCGCATTTACTGCAGCATTGTCAGCCGTTTGAAGCCCCGAAGACCTGTAAACTTTTACACTCATAAGTCTACCATCTCTACTTATGGTAAATAAAAGTACAACTCGTTTGCTTTCATTTCCTTTTGGAGGATCCCAATTCATTTTAATACGTCTTTGAAGTTCTTTCATATAAGGTCCAAAATCTGGCTCTTTTATGGCATCTATACCAGGAGCACCATTAGGATTTCCAGGGCTTGGATTACCCACATTGCCACTACCATATCCACTAGCCGCAGAGAATCTACCACTTCCACCAGTCATTCCTCCCCTTGTAGAAGAAGCCGAAGATTGAGAGAAAGTAGGTGCCGGCGAACTGCCAGTTCCACCATTAACCCCTGTTGTTGTTCCACCACCACCAATTTTGGGAGCAGGAGTCAACGGAGCAGTGGGCTGTGCCACTTGCGGAATTGACGATTTTGGTACAGGTATATTAAATGTCGAATTTGGTTTTTGTGTTACTTTTGGAGCAGCCGGCGCTGGAGTTGGTTTTGGCGCAGGTGCTTTTGGAGCAGGTGTTTGAGTCACTTTTTGCTCTTGCTTTGGTGCTATTTGTTGTTGCGGTTTCTGTTGTGGCTTTTGAACCTGTGGTTTGGGTGTCGCTGGTTTTTTAGCCGGTACATTTGGTGTTGCTGTTTTATTTTCTGCCTTTTTTGCCGCTGGTTGTGGTAACGATTCTTTTCTTGTTGGATCGTGTTTTCCACCTGCTTGTGAATTTTTATCTGATCTATTTTTTGTATTTTTATTTATAGGTGGTGCTTCTTTTTCAACAAGCACAAATTCTATATCTTTTGGTTTCAAATCCGGTTTTTTAAACAAATCAAAATGTAAACCCAAATATCTAAGTATCAAAGATACTAAAATAACAAAGATAACTATTAACGGATGAAGAAGAAAAGAGATTATAAACGCTTTATAAAAACTTATATCTTCTTTTTCTTCTCTGATAACGGCAGGGATCTCATAAACAGCATCCCTACCTTTATTTAATTTTGAATTATCTTTATTTTGTAAAACTGACATCCCTAAATTCTCATTTGCCTTTATTTTATCAAAAAAACGACGACAAAACAAATAGCCTATTTACTATCCATTATGGATTATTGATTGAAACTGTAATGGGTTGGTCAGTAACAAGAACAAGAGATGCACCTTGTGGTATTTCTACATTATCTCCTCTTTGAGCAACATTAGATGCAAGCCCCATACCACCACCTAAAGCGGTTCCATATATTGCACCTTTGCCAACTTTTCCTGATGATAATGCACCCATAGCAGTCCCCAAAACAGCACCCACTGCAGCGCCAACAACTGCATCTTTTGTATATTCTTTTGCAACATCCTTAACTGCGCCTGCTTTAAGAATACCAGAATTATCATCTGTTTTGATAACTGCGCTTATTGGAACCATTTGCCCATATGGAGTTACTATATTCGTAAACTTAATTTGAAGTTGCCCATTTCTTTTTCCTATTCCACCCTTTTTTGAAAGAAGAACTGTTCCATTTATTTTGCTTCCAGCAGAAGCAATTAACTTATTTCCATAATAAAAATCAGAAGACAAATACATTGATACGCCATCACCAGCACTCAGCATTTCAGAATTTATTGGACTCATAGTAGTAGCAGTAAAAGATGTATTAGCAGGAACCATCACTACATTACCTTGCAACTGATTCGTATTATAATATCCGCCTTGATATTGATTAGTATCATATCCTTGAGCTTGGTACGAATTTACAGGAAGTGGATATTTTGTTTGTTGTGGCATTTCTTGAGGATTATACTGTATTTCTGGATACGAGTCATAATTAGAAGCAAAAACGCTACAAGGCATCATAAAAAATGAAGCAATAATTGCTAATGATATAAATTCTTTTTTCATGTTATTCTCCTCAATTCAATATTTTTCATTTTCATCAAATAAAACGAATCATTTTAAAATTAGTTCATTTTATTTGTACATCTTCTTCAAAAATCATAAATAATTCTTCCCCTGGTTTAACAATTGTATGATTGCCCATATCTAATATTTTTAATGGTGCAACGTGAAGAAAAGGTCTTAATCTAAAATTATAATGAGGAACTTTTCTATAATATGTTGGTGCAGTTTGTTTGCCACCTATATAATTATCATTTTCGCTATATATATGACCTTTGATTCTATAAACCTTTTTATCTGGTGTTATCATTTTATTTATCAAAATTTTTATCGCCGCATCTCGTCCTTGAACAGGCTCTCTTATATCTTCTATTTCACCATATATTTTCGTATTTTCAGGAATTGCATTTGTTTCATAAATAAACATATCTTGTGTATTTAAAAACCACAATTCATCACCAATATCAGAAGTAAGAGTAGAAAACTCCTCTGGAACCATTACTCTAATAAAAGTACCTTTACGTATTGCTTGACCAGATTGGCTTGTTATTTCTTCGGCACTAACCTCTAATCCAAATAAAGAAAATATTAAAAACAATATTAATAACAATCTTTTCATATCTATAATTTAGCATAAATTCGACATTCTTTCCACAAATTATACGACATTTGCAGGTAGTAATTATTATTTCTTTTGATATAATTCGATTATGAACATTTATATAACAGGTATAAATAAAAATAGTGGAAAAACTGTCGTTGCGGCAGGAATTAGTGCCGTAATGCAATCTTTGGGTTACAAAGCTTGTGTATACAAACCAATACAAACAGGCGCATTAGATAAAGGGAAATATTTACTTTCACCTGATTTAACCTTTGTTAAAATGCTTGATCCCTATATCACAACTCACTCAACATATATGATGACAAATAAAGCCACCCCTGAAGTAAGTGCAGAAGCGGAAAAAATTAAAATTTCTATAAGCAATATAAAAAGAGATTATTCTGAACTTTCAAAAAGCAATGAAACAATTGTCGTTGAAGCACCATCTAGCCTTATGACGCCAATAGCAGATAATTTATTTGCTTATGACATCCCACTTGGGCTTAAAATACCGATAGTTGTTGTTGTAACACCATCAAATGACAATATTGGTCAATATCTTGCCGAAATAAATGCAGCAAAGTCTTTTGGACTTGATATTTCTGGGGTAATAATAAATAAATATCCTGCATATTCAGAATCGCTTGAAGTAAAATCTTTTCCTTCTTTAATCGAGAAATATTCTGACGTAAAAGTTTTAGGTTTAATAAGAAACTTCAAAGGCAACAGCGTAAGTATAAGTAGCCTTATAACCGAAATCATTAACGGAATTGATGTTCAAGATGTATTTAAAATGAAAATTCCGAAACTTAATATGTTCTAATTAGGATTTTCCATTTCAAAAACTGGTTCTTCTTTCACCTCTGTTTGAAGTTCTACTTGAGCATCCTTATTTTGTTCTGATTGTTGTTCTAATTCTACTTTTATCTCTTGTTCATCACTTGATTGTTTTCTCAATTTTTCATTCAAAGACAAAGTTAATTGAGCAGGAATCAATCTAAAACCTTCATTTTCTTCTTTTTCTTTATCCTTTTTATCTTTTTTAGATTTCTTAGATTTTTCATCCTCGTTTTTAGATTCATTATTTAAGGTAGAACCATCTTCTTCCGCTGCAGCATCAACAGCCGGTTGAGATTCTTCGTAATGAATAAGTTGATAATCTGGATAATCAAAATCAGTATCACCATATTTTTTCGTAGCAACAAGCATCATATCTTTCCAAATACGAGCAGGAACGCTACCACCAGTAACACCAATACTTTTATTATCATCATTCCCTAAAAATACGCCAGTTACAAGGTCAGGAGTATAACCAATAAACCAAGCATCTTTATTTTCATTTGTGGTACCTGTTTTACCAGCCATTGGTTTATTTATATATGCACCACGTCCAGTACCTGCAAGTATAACTTTTTTAAGCATTGCGGTCATTATTCCTGCGGTATCAGTATCAAGAACCTTAGAAATTTTAGTTCTTCCTGCCTCATAAATAACTCTACCTCTTTGTGTTTCAATCTTTTCAATTGAATAAGGTTTAACCTTATAACCACCATTGGCAAAAGTACCATAGGCAATAACCATATCATATAATTTTACCCCATTTGAACCCAATGAAATTGTATAATCATGAGTTAAAGGAGTTGTAATCCCTAACATTTGGGCCATATCTATAACAGGTGCAATACCTATTTCATTAATCAATTTAACTGCGATTACATTTGAAGATAACGCTAAAGCTTTATATAAAGGCATATTACCTCTATATTTATCACCATAATTACGAGGGCTCCAATCACCAATTGTAACTGGACTATCTTCAATTATATCATTTGGCATCCAACCTTTTTGAACTGCCGCAGCATAAACTATTGGTTTAAAAGAAGAACCAGGTGGTCTTACTGCTTGAGTTATTCTATCATATTGACTTTGAGAATAATCTTTTCCTCCACAATATGCAATTATTCCACCAGTCATGGGCGAGAAAGAGAATAAAGCAGCATTTTGTTTTGGTTTTGTCAATCTCCACGCTGCCATATTTTTATCAATTGCTTCATTTGCAGCAACTTGTGCTTCATAGTCTAAAGTCGTTGTTATTTTATATCCACCTTGTGTTATTTCTGTTTCTTCAAAACCTAAACTTTCTAGTTCTTTCAACACGTAATCAATAAAATAAGGAGCAATATTTGTTCTTGTATACCCTGTTTTCTTATTTAATACTATTTTTTCCTTAATAGCAGCATCATACTCTTTTTTAGTAATAGTATTCATTATATACATTCTTTTAAGAACTTTATTTCTTCTTTTTTCAGCAAGTTTTATATTCTTAAAAGGAGAATATCTAGAAGGCGATTGTGGAAGTCCAGCAATTAATGCACTTTCTGCTAACGTTAATTGAGATAAATCCTTATTAAAGTACGTTGATGCCGCTGCACCAACACCATAAGCACCAGAGCCCAAATAAACATTATTCAAATACATCTCAAGTATTTTATCTTTAGATATAGATTTTTCTATCCTCGCCGCAATTTGTATTTCTTTTACTTTTCTAATCATTGTTTTTTCATTTGATAAAAACAATATTCTAGCAAGCTGCTGAGTTATAGTACTAGCACCTTGAGATGCTCTTTTATTTATCAAATTCACAATCATTGAACGAGCAATACCCATAACATCATATCCATCATGAGCATAAAAATTCTTATCTTCTGTAGATATAATTGCATCTTTTATATATTTGGGAATTTGTTCTATAGTAACTTGTTCATAATGAAAAGTTTGAAATGTCTTTATCAAATGACCATCTGAAGAAAATACTTGAGTAACTATATTTCTATTGTAGTTCGCAAGTTGTGGAATTGGAGGCAAACTAGACAAATAACTTTTTACAGCAACATAACCTGCAAGCGTAACAGCCAAAAAGATAACTAACATTATCTTTATAAAAGCCCAAAATATATTAGTCTTTTTTTGTTTTTTTGACGCCATTATTTTCCTCTATCTGATATAATAACCACAGTAACATTTTACCAAATAAATATATTAAAAAAGTAATTGTAAACAAATGTCTATTGATTTAATTAAATCGGTCTATTATGAATTTTTATCATATTTTGTCCCAACAAAACAAAAATACAAAATAAAAGGATATTGTAATAAATGTGGGCAATGTTGCCGTGAAATTTCTGCCGTTGGAATGAAAAATGAAAAGGATTTAAAAATAATGCAATTCTTTTTTCCTTGGTACAGGTATTTCTACATAACAAGAATAAATGATAACGGGGAAATATTTTTAAGTTGCAAAAAACTAAATAAAAAAGGAGAGTGCACAATATACAAATTTAGACCATTATTGTGTCGAAACTATCCCAAAAAATATATAAGCTTCAATACAAAAATGCCAGATGGTTGCGGTTTTACAATTGAATCAAAGAACTTTAAGGACTATTTATAAAATCAGTCCATACTTTTTTATACTTATCTTCTAAGTCTTTCGTAAATTCAACATGATTTACCATTATTTCAGAATTAAGCATTTTATTACGCAATGATTTTCTATAATTTTGCAATTTTTCCTTATCATTTGCAAGTTCAATCGCCTTTTGAATGTACTCATCACCAGTATAAGCATTCAATTCTTCTTCATTTAAAACCTTGTTTATTCTTCCTGCCCCTCTTGATTGAATGCCTTCCCCTACCAATGTTATTGTAGGCACGCCCATCATTGCCGTCTCTATTGCAATTGACATACCATTAAATGGATATGAATCAAGAGAAATATCTACATTAGAATATGCATTATAATGCGGATTATATGAATGAGAATCAAAAATTACTCTATCCTTTGAAACACCACGTGCAACAAATTTATTCCTAAAATATTTTATAGCATCTTTAGTAAGTTGCGTACGATAAATTAATAATTTAGAATCAGCAACATTATTCAATATTTCCGACCACAAATAAATCAATGTATCATTAATTTTTGAAGTACAATTAAAACTTCCAAAAGTAATATATTTATTTGTTTTGTATGGATTTTCAGCAATTTCTGGATAATTTTTACCCCTATATATTTGGTACCCTTTTTCTAAATACAATGGTTTTTCTGTGTATAAATATGCGCTTTCTTCAGGAATTGAAAATTTATCCGTCAAAATATAATCAAATTCATCAATACCAAGTGTATTTAAATACCCCAAATAAGAAATGATAATTGGCGCAGGCTTATAAAAAGCCATATAACTTTTAAGATGAGTATAACCTCCTATGTCAATCAAAATATCAATTTTATTGTCATAAACTAATTTGGCAATTTCTTCAGTAGTAAAATCAACACAAAGAATCATTTTTATTCCAATATTTTCGATTAAACATGTCGTATAATCTCTTTCTGAAGAACCATTAAAAATAAAGAAATTAAATTCCTCTTTATTATGATTTTCCCAAATTGGAATCATATAATTCATCATTGTATGAGAATGGCAATCAGATGACAAATATGCAATATTTAATTTTTTATTCTTATCACGTTTTTTATCATCGTGATTATACTTTTGTATGTTGTTATACAAATAATTTTTTATCAGATTTACTTCATACTCGGCTTCTTCTTTTATATCTTGTTGGGTATAATAAGCAGACTTTGTCATTGCAAACAACTTACAACTAGAATCAAATGTACCTACTTTTATATTCAAAGATTTATTGTGATAATCAATGCTTTTATCAACATCTATATAGTAATAAACACTTGATAAACGAGAAAAAACGCTTGCTTGACCTTCTGGATATTCTTTTAAATATAATTCATAGTAATATTTATATTTATCCTTGTCATTTAAATTATAATATGAATTTCCAAGCCAAATATACAATGTTCCCTTTTGAACTTGATCTAGTTTATCAGACATTAAAGCCGCTGTCTTGAATATTTTTACTGCCTCTTTATATTGACCTTGTTCATACAACAATTTACCTTCATCCATAAGTCTTTCAAATGAAGATTTTTTCGTTTTTTCAGACATATTGATATTCCTTAGATGAGAGTATATGCATCTTCTTGTTTTAATTTTCTGTTCATTAATTTACTTAGAACTTCTTGTGGCGTTATATCAGTATAAACCGCTTCATATATAGCAGAAGAAACTGGTACTTCAATATTTAACTTAGCAGCAAGTTCGCACAATGCTTTTGAAGTTTTAACCCCTTCAGCAACAGAACCAAGCTCATTTAAAATATCGTCAATTTTTTTACCTTTGCCAAGCATTGAACCTACAGTAAAGTTTCTACTATGTGGACTTGAACAAGTTGCAATCAAATCACCCATACCAGAAAGCCCATACAATGTTGAAGGACTTGCCCCTAATTCCACACTAACCCTTACAATTTCTGCCATACCTCTTGTTAAAAGAGTTCCTCTACAATTATCTCCAAGATTCATTGCAGAAGCGAAACCTGACGCGATAGCAATAACATTTTTAAGACTTCCACCAAGTTCAACACCAATAACATCTGGATTTGTGTAAATTCTAAATTTAGAAGGAACAGTTAAATGTTTTTGAACTTTTTCTGCCGCTTCCATATCATCACTTGCAGCACAAGCCGCAGTAGGACAACCATCAATTATCTCTTTTGCAAGTGTTGGTCCAGACAAAATAACAAGTTTTGTTGAAGGAAGTTCGTCTTTTATAACCTCCGACATTCTTTTTAAAGATGGTAATTCTAACCCTTTTGATAGATTAACCAAAATTTGCTCATCTTTTAAACCTGCTTCTTTCAATTGCTTACACACAGGTCTAATGCCTGATGTAGCGACTACAAGAAGAACTATCTCCGCATCTTTAATTGCATATTTGAGGTCATCAGTAATCTCAACCTTATTATCAAGTTGAATTTCTAATGGTTTAGTTGTTCTTTTATAATTTTTTAATTCATCAGTAATATCTTCTTTTCTACCCCATACGCAAATTTCATCAAAATTATCATTTAACATTTTTGCAATGGTTAATCCCCAACAACCTGGACCTAATACTGTTAATTTCATAATTTACCTCCGATTAAACACAAGCAAAAACTTTTCTTGCTTCTTCTCTGTCATCAAAATGAATTGTTTCATTTTTAAGTATTTGATAGTCTTCATGCCCCTTTCCTGCAATAACAACAACATCTGAAGGCATTGCTATCGTCTTTAAAAATTTTATTGCTTGACCTCTATCTGATTCAACAAAAATTCTTTGTGTATCAACAGTTCTGATACCAGTCATAATGTCTGATATGATAAGTTGAGGATCTTCACTTCTAGGATTGTCAGAAGTCACAATAACTTTGTCAGATAATTCATCTGCAATTTTTCCCATTTTTGGACGTTTTGTAGTGTCACGATCACCACCGCATCCAAACAAGCATATAAGATTACTACCTTCAGGTGTAATCTCACGGGCCGCTTTAAGAACATTTTCAAGCCCATCTGGAGTGTGAGCATAATCTACAATAACTAAAGGTTTTTTTGTAACAATTTCAAATCTACCAGCAACACTTTTTGTATTTTCAAGTGCTCTTACAATAATTCCAAAATCTATCCCCATTGAAAGCCCTGCGCATAAAGCCGCTAATACATTGTAAATGCTAAACATTCCATTTAAATGCAAATTCATTTTTTCTTTTTTACCATTATAATTAACAGTCAAACTTGCACCATCAATAGAAAAATCAATATCTTCCGCTTTTACATCACAAGTATTTTTTACTCCATATGTTAAAACTTTTATTCCTTCTGGAATAATATTTATAAATTCTTTTGCATATTCATCATCTGCATTTATAACAGCAAAAGCACCTTTTTTTAAATTTTCAAACAATATTGCTTTTGCCTTAAAATAATTACGCATTGTTATATGATAATCCAAATGGTCTTGGGTAAGGTTAGTGAATACTGCCCCATCAAAATCACAACAACCGACCCTATTTTGTTCTAAAGAATGAGAACTTACTTCCATTACAACATTTTTAATATTATTATCAGCCATCAATCTTAAGTCTTTTTGAAGTTCTGGTGGCTGCGGAGTCGTATGTTTTGCATCTTGATAATCATCTGCACTTGATAATTTGTAGCCCAATGTACCTATTAAAGCGCACTTTTCATTATTCTCTTCTAATATTCTTTGAATTAAATGTGTAACTGTTGTTTTCCCATTTGTTCCAGTAACACCAATCAAATTTATTTCTTTTGAAGGTTCTGAATAAAACGCTGAAGCAATACAAGCCATTGTACGCTTTGTATCTCCAACAATAATTTGAGGAACATCAATTGCAAGTTCTTTTTCACAAAAAAGTGCAACAGCACCTTTTTCTATCGCTTGATTAGCAAAATTATGTCCATCTGATGCTTCACCTTTTATACAAATGAAAATATTTCCCTGTTCGACCTTTAAAGAATTGTATGTAATCCCTGTTATTTCAATATTTTCAAAGTTTTTTGTTTCATATTTATCTAAAAGTTTTAATAAATCATTCAATAACATAATCTTATAACCTCATTGTAATTATTTTACAACATTTTTGTCTGGCGGTATATTTAAAATTCTTGCGACTTGAAGCGCAACTTCTTTAAATATTGGAGCAGCAACAGTATTTCCCCATACTGGACCACCAGTAGAAGCAGAGTCTACTACAACATATATTAATATTTGTGGATTATTAGCAGGAAGATATCCAATTACAGATGCATATAAATCTTCCGAATAACCTTTTTTATTCTCCTTTGGTTTTCTTGAAGTCCCTGTTTTTCCGGCAACACTATATTTTTCAAGATTAATATAAGATTTTGAATTAGAAACACTTTTAGCAAGTAGTTGTGTAACAATCTTTGCCGTTTCAGGACTAACGGCTTGAACACGTTTTACTTTTTCTGCTTCTTCTTCTGGAGAATATTTAATAACGTGAGGGGTAACTCTAACTCCATCATTTGCCAATGCACCAACAGCGGTAATCATTTGCATAGCGGTTACTGATGCACCATAACCATATCCCATTGTTGCTTGTCTTGATTTATCCCACTTAAATGGTTTTGGCAAAATACCAGCAGATTCACCTGCCAAATCAATGCCGCTTTTTTGACCAATTCCAAGTTTAGACAATGTGGTATAAAATTCAATGGGACTCATCATTAAAGCGATATTAGCACTTCCTACATTACTTGAATGTTCAAGCAAATAAACAAGACTTATCATGCCTGGGTTAGGATGCTTATTATAATCATAATTTGTTATAGTCCACTTACCAAGTTGCATTTTACCTGTATCATGAATTTTTGTTGTAGGTTTTATTTTCCCATTTTCAAGACCGGCAGCAACTGTTAATGTTTTAAATGTTGACCCTGGTGGGTAAACATCAGTCAAAGTCCAATTTTTAAGCAAAACTGCTTTTGTTTTTTTATAATTGTTTGGATTATATCTAGGATAAACGGCATATCCTAAAATTTCTCCATTTTTGGGATTCATAACAATAACAGCACCTCTTGATGCTTTTTTCTCTGTTATCATATTCAAGAGTTCTCTTTCACATACATGCTGAATTGCAGAATCTATAGTAAGTGTAACTGTTTTTCCTGTTTTTGGAGTCGCCGCCAAAATAGGATCTGTCCCTGCTTCATAAATAATATCACCACGAGGAGTTCTTTGAACTTTAATATCTTCTCCAACATCTTCAAGTGCTGCTTTTGCAGTAAGTTCAACCCCAGAAGCAGTATCAGCATCAGGATTATAATACCCAATGACATGTGCTGCAAGTTCATCTTGAGGATAAACTCTTTCATTTTTTTTATCAAGGCTAAGCTCTCTAAAACCTAGTTTTTTAACTTGTTCTGCGACCTGTCTTGGAACATCTTTTTTTATAAGAATTACAGTAGAACCTTTTTCTATTGATTTTTCAATTTGTTTTTTATCTACCCCAATTATAGGTGAAAGTATTTCTGCCAACTCAGATGGTTCATGGTCAAAATATTCACGATGAGCATATAAATTATAAGAAGTCTGATCTGTTGCCAATCTTAATCCATTACGGTCAACAATTTGACCTCTAAATATAAAATTCTTGCTGTATCTTTGACTATTTGCTCTGGCTTTATAATGCCTTATATCAACGATTTGAAGCAAAAATAAATACAAAATAGAAACACAGAAAAGTAAAAGCACAACAACATGTGCGTATTTAATCCTTTTTTCTATTTTTCTAAGTTTTTCCCTACTGTCTTTTTCAGGCATACACCAAATTCCCTCTATTACAGAGTATCACAATATTACACCATAGTAAAAGACTTAACCAAAATTAATATCCAACAGACCACATATAATTAACGTTTTTCTCTGCATCTTTTGGAACAACTGCAACGTTAACAGCAGGTATTCTAATAACTTTTTTTGCTTTATCAAGCATGGTCTTATTATGAATTACAATGTCTAATTTATTAAAAGAATGAAGATTATCAAGCTTATTTTGAAGTTCAATGTTTTCATTAGAAAGAGCAACAATTTCTCTTCCTAAACTATTCATTTTCTTTTCACTATCAGAAACAAAATAATAACTAACTGCAGATACTAAAACTAAAAATACAAGCACCATGTTTAAAAGTTTATTGATTTTTTCTGATGATGATTTTTTAGATATATGTTTTGGGAATCTACCATAAATTACAGGATTAGAAACCGGCGCAGCAACCGCTTGCTGTCCATAAATATAAGTTCTGTCAACGTATCTGATTGAACTTCTAGCCAAGATGTCTCCCCTGATATGCTATTTTTTGTTTATCCTTCTGGCAATTCTTAACTTTGCCGACCTAGAAGGTGGATTTAACCTTATTTCTTCCTCTGTGGGAATTATAGGTTTTTTGTTGATAATTTCGAGCAATGGCGGATTATAAATAGGTATACCGTTCATGCTCATTGCGCAATTCCCAAGCGCCCCAGTGTCTCCGATAGTCTGTTCCTCAACCCACTCCTTAGAATAACGTTTGAAGAAATTCTTTGCTATTCTATCCTCCAATGAGTGGAAAGTTACTACTGATAGTATAGCACCATTTGATAATAATGTAAGCACTTCGTTTAGTGTATTTTTAATATTATTAAGCTCATCATTAACTTCAATTCTTATCGCTTGAAAAACTCTTGTTGCCGGATGAATTTTTGATTTTATTCTTGGAGTAGCCTCAAATATAATATCAACAAGTTCTTTGGTGGTTTCTATTTTTTTTATTTTACGCTCTAGGACAATTTTTTTAGCAATTCGTTTCGAAAATCGTTCTTCTCCGTATTCACTAAAAATCCTAACCAAGTCATCCTCTTTATAATCATTAACAACGTCATATGCGGAAAAATCTGACAACTGATCGAATCGCATATCTAATTTTGCATCTTTCATAAAACTGAAACCCCTTGTTTCAGAAGTTAATTGTGGAGTTGATGCGCCAAAATCAAAAACAACGCCTCCTGTTATTTCAGTTATTTTATTTTCTTCTAAATATTTCTTAATATTCACATAAGAAGAATTAACTATCGTTAAGTTTTTGTAATCTTTTAATCTTTCTTTTGAATGATTTATTGCATCAATGTCAACATCAAAAGAAATAAGCCTACCATTTGGGGATATTTTTTGTAAAATCAATTCACTATAACTTCCACCACCAAGTGTTGCATCTATGTACAACTTATCTTGCTGACAATCTAGAGCATCAATTGCCTCTTTTAACATCACAGGATAGTGTTTAAATTCCTGCATTTCTTTCCCCACAAAATCTCTTTAGAATTATTTTTACACATAATAAAAAGAAGATAAATAAAATATTATAAAACATTACAAATATTATAAAAAGGTGAACAAAAGTTCACCTTTTTTCTTATAAATTATTAACTATTAGTTAATTTCAGCCAATTTTTCAAGTTTAATTTTTTGGTCATGAGCCATTAACAAATTAATCAAATCTTCAAGATCCCCATCAATAACCGTCCAGACATTGAGGTTTTGACCTATTCTATGGTCAGTTAATCTGCCTTGAGGGAAATTATATGTTCTAATTCTTTCAGAACGATCACCTGTTCCAACTTGAGAACGTCTCAAATCAGTAACTTCTTTCATTTGTTTTTGAACTTCTAAATCATAAAGTTTTGCTTTTAAAATTTGAAGAGCTCTTTCTTTATTTTGAAGTTGAGAACGTTCTTCTGTACAGAAAATCATTATACCTGTTGGTTTGTGAAAAACTCTAGCAGCAGTTTCAACCTTATTAACGTTTTGCCCACCTGCACCACCAGAACGAGCAGTTGTTATTTCTATATCATTCATGTTTAGTTCAACTTCAACGTCATCAACTTCTGGCATAACTGCAACTGTTGCTGTTGACGTATGAACTCTACCTTGAGATTCTGTCTCTGGTACTCTTTGCACTCTATGAACGCCAGATTCATATTTTAATTTAGAGTAAATACTATCACCTTTTACAGAAATAATAACTTCTGAAACACCACCTGCTTCACAATCTGTTCTACTAAGAATCTGAGTTTGCCAGCCTTGTTTATCTGCATATCTTAAATACATTCTCATTAAATCACCGGCAAATATATTTGCCTCATCGCCACCAGCAGAACCTCTGATTTCAAGCATAATGTCTTTATCATCCATTGGGTCACGAGGCAATAAAAGAACCTTCATTCTTTCTTCTAATTCTTCCATTTTTTTCTCGTTAGAAGCAATTTCGTCACGCAAAAACTCTTTCATTGTTTCGTCGTTTTCGCCTTTCATCATTTCATGGGCATCTTCAATTGCTTGTTCGCAGTCTTTCCAAGTATGATAAACTTCTACGGTTTCTTCCATTGCCTTTCTTTGTTTTGACAATGTTTTAAAACGATTATAATCCTGAATAACTTCTGGATCAGACAATATCTCACCCAATTCAACATATTTGCTTTCTATTTGCAGGATTTTATCAAGCATGTCCTTCATAATATTTGTTCCTTAGTAGGTTTTCTTCCACAAGATTTATCTTCATCACAATATCCGATTCTTTCACACTTCGGAACAAGATAATCTTTTAACCATTTTTCTTCTTTTACGAGTTCTTCACACATTCTTTTTACAAGAATTCTTATTTCTGTTTGAGCACGTGTACATAATCTTAAGTTTGCAAGGTGAATAAGTTCTCTTAAATTCATACTAACAACCATTGATGTTGAAGCAGCATTAGGAAGAACTGCTCTTGCATCTTCAGCAGGAATTCCTGCTTCAGTTAATTCAAGATAAAATTCGGAGATTTTAGACATAAAATTATCAAATTTTTCTTTTAATTCCTGATTTTTTTCTATTGAATCAGGAGTCAAATATTCAAACTGACCTTTTTCTTTAACATATCTTTGAGATTTTTGTGAAAAAGATGCATGTCTATGTCTAACTAATTGGTGAGAACATGCTCTTGAAATATTACTAATTGCAAAACTAACTTGAACATGTTCAATCGTTGAATAATGACCTGAAGAAACAACTCTGTTTATGAGTTTAAGCATTTTTTCTTCATCTTGAGCAGACTCACAATCATAGATGTTTATTGGAGAATCTGCACTATAACACGTACGACAAGCCGTGTATATTGTTTTCAATAAATTTTCTGGCTTTGCAATAAGCCTTACTTTTGCGTACTTATCTTCAGGCATAGATTTTCTCCTCTTTATACGTAAATACCCACATAGCATGTGGGTATAAAACTATTGTACAATATGTACTTATTTTTTGTTTTGTTGATAACGTTTTTTGAATTTTTCAATACGACCTTCAGTATCAACAATTTTTTGATTACCTGTGTAGTAAGGATGGCAGTTATTACAAATTTCAACTGTTATATCATCTAGAACAGAACCTGTTTCAATTTCATTACCACATACACACTTTATAACTGTTTTTTTGTATTCTGGATGTATTTCTTTTTTCATTTAACTCACCTCTGTTTCTTATATAGATAATTGAATTATATTCAATAAAAAATTTATATCAAGTGATGTATTTTCTTTTAAGTTTAAAACTTTACAATTAAATAAAAAAACATATTGTCAAATGTATGAAAATGCAAAAAATGTGGTACTATAATATTAGGTATAGAAGAGGAAATAGATAGATTGATGAAAAAGGCATTTACACTTTCAGAGGCTCTTGTAACTCTTGCGATTATTGGTGTTTTAGCCGCAATATTAATCCCAGTAGTTAACAATGCTCGTCCTGATAAAGATAAGATTGTTTATAAAAAAGCACTATACAGTTTACAAACAGCAGTTTCTGATGCAATGAATTCTGCTTATATGACAGATGGATTTGGTGCAAGTAGCGGCTCTATATGGGGGAGCGAAGGACTTGGACAAGCTTGCGACGGAAACATTGCAAACTGGTGGGGTGGCAACTGTGGCACTGGCGGTTCAGGTGGTTCTGGCGGTAGCGGAGGCGGTTCTGGCAGTGGAGATGGTTCTGGTGGCGACGCATCAAACTCATTCTGTAGAGCTGTTGCTGGTTCTTTAAACATTGCTGGTAAAGTTAACTGCGGTGGTTCAACATCAAGTTATGACAATCCAAACTTTATTACAACAGATGGTATCAGATATTGGGGGTTAGAAGATGACTCTGCTTTCCAAAATTCTGATGACGGCGAAAGATATAAAGATATTTACGTTGACAGAAGTGTTGGCGAAAATGAAAAGAGAAGCCTTGGTAGAGTCCGTATGAAAGACGGAGAAATCACCTCTAATGATGATTTAGGTATGAAAATCAGAGTTAAGTGGAACGGTCAAGTTTATACACCTGATGATGACGCATTCGGATACGAAAACGATATTATTGAATCATCGTTAGACGTAGTTCAAAAAAGATAAAAAAAGAACCGCATTAAGCGGTTCTTTTTTTTGCTGTTTATTGTACAAACACATTTTCTGTGGTAAAAAATAGTTATACTTTCGAATTAGGAGAAAATTATGAGTGAAAATTTACGTGCAGAAATAGGAATTATTGGTGGTAGCGGATTTTACAGCTTCTTTGAAGAATCAGGAAATCCATACGAAGAAATAACAGTAGATACTCCTTATGGACAACCATCAGATCCTATCACTGTTGGTAAAATTCACGGACATACAGTTGCATTTATTCCTAGACATGGTCGTGACCATAGATTTTTACCTCATACAATTAATTACAGAGCAAATGTTTGGGCATTGAAATCGCTAGGGGTTACTAGGGTTATCTCCCCTTGTGCTTCTGGAAGTTTACAAAAAAACGTCAAACCAGGTGATTTTGTTATTTGTGACCAATTTGTAGATTGGACAGATGGCAGAAAAAATACATTCTTTGAAGGTCCAGATTGTGTTCATCCTAGCGCAGCAGACCCTTATTGCCCTGAATTAAGAGAAATTGCAATTAAAAAAGCGAAGGAAATGGGAATAACAGTTCACGAAACAGGTACAGTTGTTGTTATCAATGGTCCAAGATTTTCTACCAAATCAGAATCTAAATTCTTTACAAATCAAGGCTGGGAAGTTATCAATATGAGCCAATATCCTGAAGTTCATTTGGTAAGAGAACTTGACATGTGCCCATTAACTATTGCTTTAATCACTGATTATGATGCTGGACTTGTTGGCGACGTACCTCCTGTTACTCACCAAGAAGTTATTCAGGTATTTAAATCCAACATTGCTAATTTAAAAAAATTATTGCTCTCAGTAATAGAAGAAATTCCAGTTGAAAGAAATAATTGTACCTGTTATAACACTTCTCATACATCATAAAAGAGGCAGCGATGATTTCTTACGCTATTTCAATAATATTTAAAATAGTATACTTTATCTTAATATTTGGAATTTTAACAAGTTGGATTCCATTATTTGACGAAAAAAAAGACCCCATAAAGACTGTTTTAAAGATAAATGATGCAATTTTAGCACCTTTTCGTGCAATAATTCCACCTATCGGCGGAGTGCTTGATATATCTCCTATAGCAGCCTTTATATTGTTGCAAATAGCAGAAAATTGTTTTTACAGAATTTTGATACCAATGGGACTATAACTTAGCCCATTAATAGCCATAAAACTCTTCTTATTCCTCTTGCAATAACAAGAGCGATAAAAGAAAAAACTATGTCGTATATAATCTTTGAAGCAGATTGGTAGTATATCCAATTTTTTACAAAATCCATAGAATCGTGTCTTAATAATGAAATAAGCATCATATAAACGATACCAATCACATGTATTATTAAAACACCACCCAAGACTGCTTTTATCATACTTCTAACAGATGGTTTACCTTTTAATAGTTTAGCAACAAGTAAAACAGCAAATATATAAGCAAAAATATACCCAAAATTATATTGAAAAACATATGACATTCCACCACCTAGTGCAAAAATAGGATAAAATGGTGTTAATCCCATAATTATATAGATAATCACAGACATTAGACCCCAACTTTCACCAAGCAATGCCGCAGTAAAAATAATCACTGGAATTTGCGGAATATATTCAAACTTCATATATGTACCAAGCGTATTTTCTGGTATATTAAAATTTATTTTTATTTGAGTAAAAGTAGCCATCACAATCAGCGCAACGCACACGCAAATTAATGCAATTGTACCCAAACAAAACTTTATTCTGTAATTTTCTTTGTGGAACTTTGTTATTTGAGCTTTAACTCTTTTATTCATCATACGAATATTCCACCTTATCTATAGAAGCTTTTACTTTTTCAAAATTATTTTTAAATGTATCATACCAAATATTTTGGGTAAACATAATAAGCGCATTTTCACCATTATCTTGGTAGTATTTTTTTCTCATCCCAACATTAGAAAATAAGAATTTTTCATATAAAGATATTGCTGCAACATTACTTTCTCTAACTTCAAGAGTTATATATTTAATCATCTCTTTATAACAATCTTGAATTGCTTTAATAATTAGCAATTGTGCCAATTGTAAACCCCTATAATCTGGATGAACGGCGAGGATAGTAATATGACTTTCCTCCAAAATATGCCAAGTTCCAATATAAGCAAGAATTTTCCCATCCTCATCTTTTGCACAATAATAATAAGCAAGTTTATTTGCTATTTCATTATAAAAAGATTCTTTTGACCAATGATGATGAGGATTTACTATTGTTTCAATGGCAAAAACTCCATCTACATCATCCTTTGTCATTCTGTTAATTTGAATTTTTTTCATATTTATATCCCGTCAAAATTTTATCAAAGAGCCAAAAAACTTTCAAATGTTATAATAATTTTATGATTAAACATGCTTATATTCATATCCCTTTTTGCTTAAGAAAATGCCACTATTGTTCATTTGTATCAGGATTTAATGTATCAAAAAAAGATATATACATTGATGCTTTATTAAAAGAAATTAAAAATAGATACAACAAAGAACAACTAAGTACAATATACTTCGGAGGTGGTACACCCTCTTTACTCGAAGCAAAAGATATAGAAAAAATACTCAACGAACTTAATTTTGAAAATAATGCTGAAATAACAATTGAAGCAAATCCTGAAACTATAGAAGAAAAAAAATTTAAAGATTTGTACTCAATTGGAATAAATAGAGTTTCTTTG
>JAFQOI010000087.1 GCA_017403285.1 bacterium | reverse complement strand
TTTAAAAACTTTTTTTAACAGAGTTAATTCGTTTTATACAAATATAGAAAATTTCTACGAAGCTTTTTTAACAACAATTGAAAACTTTTCTGGAGACAGTAATATATGTATACCAGATTCTAAACAAGCTGATTATTGGAAAATTATTTTGTATCTTATTGAGTTTGAACCTGGATATGTAAGATATGATTATGATAACGAGCATTTTATTCCTAATGTTCATCCTATTCATCATCTTGATATAAATTATAGTAATAATGCAACTTATAAAATAGGTTTAAATAAAGAATTCACAACAGAAATGTTCATTAATTTTGTAGATAAAGAAACTGATTGTTTTTTCTTATCTACATAAAAAAAATATATACAAATTCCGAGTAAGTAATGGAGTATTAGTTCCTTATTTGGAATTAAAATTTTCAGAAGAAGTAGCAAAAAGCATAACTATTTCTCCTACTGTAAAAAGTGATTTAGTAGAATTAAGTATAAAAGATTTTTTAGAATACTCTAATTTTAATATTCAAGATTATTCTACTTTCCTAAAGCATTCAAAAATCCCCGTTAGATTTTGATTGTTTGTTTAACAGATAGAAAGTAGAGTTATTGAACAGATGTTGCCTTTGTGTGAAAAATTGGGAGGGAAATAAAATGGTAAAATTATTATTCTATTGCTTTCCTTGTACGAAAAAAAGAACAATAGAGAGACACCGAATAGAAAATATTCAAATAATATCAAATTAGGGGAGAAAGATTAGTTTATGATAGAAGATTTATTAAAATACAATAAAGAAGCAAATCCTCAAAAAATTTCTGATACAGTAATTTATAAATATTTGAATGACAAATGTAATACTTTTTGTTGATATCGGTTCATACAATACATGCCGTCACAATTGTGCATATTGCTATGCAACTTGGAATGGTATTATTCCAAATAGTATTGATAATTCAAGTCCGTTATTAGGTTCGGTACTTTCAAACGAGGATAAGGTAACTGAAATGAAAATTCCAGTTCTTAAAGAATATAATCCAGAATTATTTTAAAAATAAATCAAATTTGATTCTAAAATGATTAAAAAATGCAGATAAGTTAGCTTGATGAAACAAAGGACTTTGCAATGAATGATGTTGAATATCAGATAGAATGTACAACACGAGATTTAGTTAGTTATTTAGTGAAGAATTTTGCGTTTAGTATTGAACAGGCTCTAAGAGGTGTATCCAGAGCTGTGTATTTTTAGATTTGTTTTATATGTATCATTATAAAATCATTCCTTTTTTCTCAATTTTGTGATAAAATTTTGAATTAGCAGATTGTATAAAGATTTTATATCGACAAAAACTTCCGTATTAAATTCTTATGTGAGATACGGAGAAATTATGTTAGGTAGATGCCCGCACTGGGGTGCTTTGGAGGAATAAAAATGTACAATAACAATTTTCAAAGGAAAGGTGTAAAATCAAATACAGAAGCTGGAAAAATATTTGAAAAAATTATTTATAATTTTTTAGAAAAAAACAATGTAATCTTGGAGAATCAAAAGAAAGTTAAAATTGGAATAAAAGCAAAAAAAGATCATGCATTTGACTTAGGAAATGATTCAATTATTGTAGAATGCAAATCTCAAACCTGGACAGAATCAGGAAATGCTCCTTCGGCTAAAATCAAGAATTGGTCAGATGCTATGTTTTCATTTTATTTAGCTCCAGAAAAATATAAAAAATTATTTTTTGTAGAAATGAGTTATAATCAGAAGTATTGTAAAACTCTCTTGGAATACTTTATTGAGCACTATTTTTATTTAATTCCTTCAGATGTTTTGCTAATTGATTATTATACAGATAATAATAATTTTGAGGTTTATGCATATAATGAGAAAGAAAAAATGTATGTCCGTCAAGAAAAAGATTATTTATGGAATTATTTAAGGTAAAAAGTAATTGGATTACGAAAAGAATAAAGAACAGATAATTAATGATAACCTCAAATCGACAAACAGAGAAATGATAGAAGAATTTCTAAACAGTCCTGCCTATCAAGAGTGGCTTGCTGATTATAAAAAACAAAATATAAGTGACCCTATTGAAGAATGGATAGCTTCTGGAATAAGACTTTGGCGAGATGGCTTTCTTTAATAAAGTTTTTTTTACAGCAAGTTAAGCTTGCTGTAAAAATTGAAATAGAACTTTAGGGGGAAGCAATGAAGCGGTAGTACGCGACTTTCGTCGCTTAATGGAAAGTAATTTGAAAAAAAGAAGCATTGCTTCTTAAAATAAAGATACAGAGGAAATTTGTTTGCGATGAGGAAAACATCATCGTATAACAAAGCTTCAAAGCCGACAAACCGGTCGAGCCCGCTGCGGTACAACTAGTTGTTATGTGGACGCCCGCACTGGGGTGCGATGGAGTATTTATGAATATAAATGAAATGAACAATTTCTTTGTTAATATGAAGAATTTGTCTTCAAAAATGAAATGAACTCAAGATAAAAACTCCTGGAACAATGAATGTTGCGGAGATAATGAATCGACCTCATCAGCATAATCCACCAAACCCCAGATTCCGGAGAATACGCCATAGACGTTTTAATGATAGCCAAATACTTTGAACGCATCGGCGACCACGCCACAAACATCGCCGAATGGGTAGAGTTTTCCATACGTTACTGGTTCTGCTGACAATGCGGTGAAACTTTACCTAAAAGGGGAATCAAAATGCAACTTGTGCCGGTCATGGACACGAGAAATAATGAAAATATAGCATTTTTTTTCATCGATTATTTACAAAAGTCAAATTTCCGTGTTATAATATCTGATATGTGCTGTAATTCATGCAGAAAAAAGCAAATTTCCTCACAAATTTTCTCACATCTACTTGACATAATTTCTCTCTTCGTGTCAAAATTCACAGCACAGCACAGCACAGCAC
>JAFQOI010000086.1 GCA_017403285.1 bacterium | reverse complement strand
TATTCAAGATTGATATTCATATGAAGAATTAAAAAAAATAGAATTTGAAGATAAAGTTATATGTAGAAAATGTATAGATGAATTAGGTGCTTTAATGAAACAATACACAAATTTATTGAATTGATAGTTTTTAGTTAGATTTATATTATTTAATTATGGAGAGATGTGAAATTTAATGAATGAAAGCCTTAAAGCATTATTGAATGAACAATATAAACTTGTAGCAGAGCTTAGAGAAGAAAATAAGAGATTAAGAAAAACGGTTGTAATGCAAGAAATGGAATACAATCAGTTATTAAAATCTTATAATAGACTTGCAAAAGAGCTTGAAGAAGCCAAAGCGAACAGATCACCATTTACCATATTTAAAAAATAAGATTTTGCATTTTGCAAGACAATAATTATTATATCTGTATGCATAAGTAATTATTGTTTTGTAGAACCTTTGATTTAATTCAAAGGTGTTTTCATTTATGCCAAAGAAAGCCAAAAAACCAAAGATTGATAAAAAAAAGCTGAATGATGAAAATGTGGAAATTGCAAAATTAATTGCAAAAGCAAGAGATCATTATACATGCCAGCATTGTTGAAAAACAATCAAAGAAACAGCAATACATGCAAGCCACATAATCAATGAAGCAAGAGACCATAGACTTGCAAGTGATCCATACAACATAAAAGCGTTATGTTATAATTGCCACATAAATCGACGACATAAAAACCCAATAGAAGCAAGTCAATGGTTCAATGAAAAGCGACCGTGAAGATATGAAGAATTGCAAGCCAAACATATTGAATATATGTGAAAGTGAAGCATTGATGTAATATGGATTATAGAAAGGAATCAAGAGTTAAGGAAAATTTGTGCAGAAATGAAAATAGATATTACAAAGTTTAAATACGGTGAAAAAATTTAATCCAAAGCCAAAACAATAATGAAATTAGAATACAATTGAAAAAGTATGTGATGTTCAGAATGGTTGATATTAATGATCATTATATGATGTGTTATTTTATGAATCATGCTATTACCATATAAATTGAAATGTGCAACAATGCAAGTTTCAGAAATGCCATGATATTGTATTTACTTGTTACAAAATAAATAATGCCAAGACAAAAATATGATTGGGACAAAATAAAAATGGAATTCATGCTTTCAGAATACGATGAATTGGAATGATTTTTTAAGGACAAATACAAGACAGCAACAAATTGAACAATCAGAAAATACACAATGTGACGAAGTAAAGAAAAGCAAGCATACAAAAACAAGATTTATTCAGATGTATTAAAGAAGAAAGGAAAAGAAACAGCCAAAGATATTGAAACCAAAATGGAACGCTACGAAATGCTTTGAGATGAAATATTACAACGAATGGAAGAACAGTTCAATCCAGTTGGTGAAGATTGAAAGCCAAGAAAGATAAACAGCAACGACATAATGAATATATGGAAAATCAAAAGAACGGAAATGTGATTACCAACCAACATTTCAAAAACAGAAAACACAAACAAGGACGAAAGATCAGAATTAACAGATGATGAAAAGGAAGCATTAAAAGAAATATTAAAAAAGTCAAGCAAATAAAGAAAAAGCGGTATTTATAAAAATCACGCCGTAAGGGAAATGGAAAATACACCATATTGACAATTTACAAAATATAAAATAAATGAAATACGAAGAAGCATTAAACATATTCAATAAAAGCCCATTATTAAGAAAAACGTATTTTTCAGACCATTTCTTCGACTTTTGCAAATTCTATTACAAGGAATATTACAGTTTTGATACGCCAGAATGTTTACAAAGATATTATGAAGCTTTGGAATCATGAAAGAATGTTTATTTCAAGTGATTCCGTTGAAGTGCAAAAACAACCATTGCCCAAATGTATGTTTCATATTGTATTGCGTATAAAACACGCCGTAATATTATGTGGTATTCACAAACAATTGATAACGCCGAAGAAAATTTAACATACATTGCCAATTCATTTATAAACGATACGGATCAATGAGAAAGATTTTGCAGAGATTACGGAAATCTTTATTACCCAGAAACAGTTATTAAACAATGACAAAAGAAAATAAAAAGAATCGACAAATTCGTTACAGAAAATGATTGTTATGTGCGTGCAATGAGTTTATGAACATCACCACGTTGAAAGAATTATACAGCACCAGATTGAAAATTCAGACCAGATTTATTGATATTTGATGATGTTGATACAATTGCAAGTTGCCAAAGCAGAAAGAAAATTGACAAAAATTTTGAATTCATGTTGAACGAAGTGTTGTGATGAACGACATGATCTACACAGATAATATTTTTATGAAATACGATATATGAAGATTGAATCGTTCCGAGATTTGAAGAACACATCAAAAATGATTCAAGCCGAGTAATTATAAATTTGCCAATATACGATGAACATAAAAATATTGTTTGGAATAGATTTGTTGAAACAGATGAAGAAGCACAAAAATTGAATGAATGAATCCGTGAAGTTGCAAAAAGATATGTTTCACTTGAAACCGAACGCAAGAGACTTTGAAGCATATCATTTAATCAGAATTATTTATTAATTCCATATGCAAATTGACAGCACATAATCACAAGTGATATGATTCAAATTGACCATGAATGCAAGAATTACAAATTTGATTCAATTGTAATTTGAGTTGATCCAGCAGTAAGCGAAAAAGAATGAACGGATCGTTTCGCAATATGTGCAACATGAAGAATAAAAGACAAATATTATATACTTGAAAGCCTTTGATTGGAATGAACGGAAAAGAATATTAAACGTGCAAGTGAAACCGTAAGAAATTTATACATCAAACGAAAAGCAAAACGTGTAATTGTTGAAACGGTTGCATATCAAGCAGTGTTAAAAACAGTGTTTCAAAATATGTGACTTGCAGTTCAAGAGCAGAAAACGATTAAAGACAAAACAACAAGATTAATGGAAAAACAAGTATTATTTGAAGAATGACGTGTATATTTTGCACCATGAAACGATGAATTGATATACGAATTAAAAGCATTTCCGAATGCCGAACATGATGACATGGTGGACGCAATGTTATTCACAATGCAAGAAACAAGGAATAAATTTTTTATTTCTTCATTCTAAAAAGAAAATGCAAAAAGTGAAAGATAAAAATAAACAAGAAAAGCCACGAAATTCATTTCGCAGTGAATGATTGGAATTGCTTTGAGCAGAAAGACTTGTATTAGAATTTTTACATCGTGATACCACACACCATGAAACATGCAGACCAACAACCAAAATCACGCTTTACGAATTCCGAAAATACCTTGAAGAAAAAAAAGACAAATTGAACGAATACTTTGAAGAATAAAAATTATTGCCGTGAATGCTGAAAAGAAATACCGCAAAAATTCAGATGATCCGAAGCTTTGTATTGTGAAGAATGCAGAGATGAAATAAATGAAGTTTACGGATTAATTTAATGTTTTTAATTTATTAATTATATTATCATGTCAAAAGAGTTTAATGACAAACCACAATTCACAAAAATGGAAGATTTATGTGAAAATGGGTTCAAGGTTGAAAGAGACCAGCATTTGGAATCAAATATTGATCCAATGAAAAAGTTCCAAGAGCTTGCAAACATTATGAATGGAATAATTAACGCAATTACGCAAGCAAAAAACATGCAATTATGAGTATTGCAAAACATCGCAGTTTATAATGCATGGGTTGATATTATGAACGACGCAAAAAAGGAATTGTGATTAACTTATAAAGAATTGAAAAAGGTAAACGAAAAAGATTTTGAAAATATCGTTGATTGCGATATTGAGAAATTACCAAAAATTGATATTCACAAAGAAGAAGTTGAAAATAAATCTGAATAATTTATAAATTTTTCACTTCGTATGAAATGAACGGTTGCAATTCGTAACCGTTTTTTTATTATATAAGCAATTTATATTTTTACACATTTGCCAATGAAAAAAACAAGTTTATTATTAATTGCAGTTTTCTGAATGAGTTTATGCGGTTGCCAAACACAGCCAGTTCAAGAACAGCCAACTGAAACGCAACAAGCACCAGTTGAAAATTCAAACATCGAATACATGTATTTGGACGATGAAGATATTTGATTTGCACAATGAGAAGTGGTGCGAATGCCAGTAAAGTATGAAGAAGTAAACGAATTAAAAAGCAACAATCCAAACGCAGAAGATATTAAAAGCGAATATTCAAAATATATAATCGTGCAACTTTGACTTGTAAACGCATGAAACGAAACACAAACACGATTGACAAACGATGTAATGGAAATCGTGGATTCACAATGAAGAAAATTTAAGCCAAGTATTGAAGCAACAAAATCATTATACGTTGATGATCCAATAAGTTTTATGGAATTAAAGCCGTCAATACCAGTTCTTTGAAATGTTGTATATGAAGTTGCCAAAGATTCTGAATGATATTATTACACAGCAAATTATGATTGATGAGAGCATAGAATGGTATTAAAAAATCGTAACGAATAATTGTATTTTCAAAAATAATTAAATATGATAAACGGCGAAAATGCCGTTTTTTTCTATATATTTAAAGCTTTGATATTTTGATTCCGTGATTATAATGTGCGTGTTTAAATGAATATAAACATGCATGCAATTATTCTGAATTAATATTTCAAGGGTAAAGAAAAAATCATATCAACAATCAAACTGAATAAACCTTTCACAATTATTCAGTAATGATGTTGTTTTTTCAAAACAAACATTTTATGATTTATACCAAAAAAACGGTGATATTCGCCAATGTGTAAGAAAAATCGCATGATCCACAGCAAGGAATGGAATATATTTGCAAGATAATGACCGCCAAACGGTTGAAGATAATGTTGTTACAGATCAAGTATTTGATTTATTTAAAGTTCCAACATTCGCAAAATTCAAAATAAAGTTTTTCATGAATTATTTATGTTCATGAGAATTATACGCAAAACCAATTAAAAACGCATTCGGTGAAACAATCAGATTTGATATTATTGATTCAAGAGCAGTTACAAAAATTGTAAGAGATTGAGTAATTGTTTGATACAGTGTTGTTGAAAATTGAACACACACAAAAAAATATAATGCAGATGAAATATGATATTTCAAGTTTGAAGATGATGTAACAAATACTTTAAACTGAATGTGAATATTAACCAGTATATTATATGACGCAGTTCTTGATCTTGAAGCTTTGAAAACAAATTACAGCTTTTACAAGAACAGTGCAAGACCAGATATGATGTTGTTATTGGACGGAAATTTAACCGAAGATGAACAGCAAAATGCAATTGATATGTTTAATGCACAATTCAAGTGAAGTGAAAATGCACATAAAACAATCGTTGCTTGATGAATTGCAGACGTTAAAACGCTTTCATTAACAGCAAAAGATATGGAAACCATATCACAAAGAAAAATGACCACAGATAAAATATGCAGTGCGTTTGGAGTTCCAAAAGCAATGTTATGATACGTTGAAGATGTGAATTATAATAATGGACAAAATCAAAAAGAAGAATTCCTTGAATGAACAATAAAACCAATGGAAGCAGACTTTGACGCAATATTAAATAAATTATTGCAGATGTTCAGACCAGATTTATTTGAAAAATATCGAATAAAATCAGATTCAGAACAATTAAAAGAAACGCAAGAATGGTTGAATTGACAAAGAGCAGATGTTCAGAACGGAATTATAACAATAAATGAAGCAAGAATTGATCGTTGACTTGAACCAGTGAACGATGAAAACGCAAATAAATTAATTGTAAACAGAAATTCAGTATTGCTTGAAGATATTGCGTTGGACGCAACTTTACCATGAGATGAATATTAAAACATGTTATCGCAAGATTATAGAAATTTATTACGTAAAGAAACAAAAATATATTCGATTATTCAAAAATCGTTTAAGAAGCAAAGAAAATATCTTGAAGCAAATGTAAAAGATTTATACGAAAACCACATATACATAATAAATATTGAATACAACATATTAAATAATGAACACGTGCATTTATACCCAGAAGAAAAGAAAGATTGGACAAATGAAATATGGTGAGATGATCCAATGGAATGATTCCGAAGATCAATGTGAATATGAGCATTAATTGAAGAAATGCAGTTACCATTGGAAAAGGTGTTTGAACGTTGATATAAAACACAATACAGAAAATTCAGTAAATTATTAAGAGAAAATCAAATTGATTATTACCCAAACAAGCCAAGTGAATATGCAAATAAACGATGAGAATTAAACCTTTCAAATTATAAATGAAGCATATCACATACAACAAAACGAGATGTAATAAACACTTTAAAACAGTGAATAGATAACCATGAAAGCCGAAATACAATTCAATTAAAGATAAATGCAATAGATGATAAATTGTTTGGATTACCAAGAGCGAGAGCAATTGCAGTAACAGAAAGCCACAAAGCATATGAATACGGAAATAGACAAGCAATTGAAGCTTTACAGAATGCTTGAATTGAAATGGAAAAGAAGCGGTTGACGGTTGGTGATGATCGTGTAAGACCAGAACACCAGCAAGCCGAAGATGAATGACGGTGTGATCTTGATTATATATACCCCAGTGTAATGGTAGATTACCCACCGTGATGAGTGAACTGTCGTTGTACAATGCAATACAGAAGAAAAAGGTAATTATTTATTTAATAATTTATATCAGATGAAATTTAAACTTATCAAGGACAAAGAGTTCTTTCAAATCGTATGTGATCAGAAATCCGTTAAAGAAATAATCGACGGTGAAAACAAATCATACGAAATCGAATGATATGCGTCAACCAAAGATAAAGACCGCATGAACGATGTTGTTGAACCAACAGCATTTGAAGAAACTTTAAAGCAATACATGACAAATCCAATTGTATTGTTACAGCATGACATGGACAAACCTATTGGAAATGTTATTGAAGCCAGCATTGATGACAAAGGATTATTCATCAAAGCAAAAATTACAGAAGATACAGATTGAGTATTTTCAAAATTAAAGAACGGTGTATTAAGAACATTCAGTATTTGATACAGCGTAAAAGATTATGAAACAATCGAAAACGTGGACGCTGAATGAAAATACAGTTACACAAACATTATTAAAGCTTTGGAGTTATTTGAAATTTCTCTTGTTTCAGTTCCAGCCAATCCGTTCGCATTGGTAAAATCTTTTGATTCATGCTTTAAATCAGAAGAAGAAATTGAAACAAAAGAAGATGAAGAACCAAAAGCAGAAGAAAGTGAAGAAGAAAAAGAAGAAGTTGTTGAAGCAGATGATGAAGAAATAAGCGAAGAAGAAAAAGAACCATTAAATGGTAATGTTGAATTCCATAAAGAAAATGAAGAATGAGAAAACAAAGCAGTAGAAGAAAACAGCGAAGAAAAAATCGTCGATGATGACGATACTTCAAATAATGAAGAAGAAATACCAGCAACAGAAGAAGAAATTAAAGAAACAGTAAAAAGCATTGAAGAAGATATGGAAAATAAAGAAGAAATCCCAAACGAAGAAGCTGAAACGCAAGAGACCAGCGAAGAAGAAAACGAGAATAAACCAGCAGATGAACAATCTGAAATACCAGCAGAAAGCGATTGCGAAGATTCTGAAAATGATGTTGAAACTACATCAGACGAAGAAACCGTTGATGAAACAAGCAACGAAGAAATCGTTGAAAACAGCAAATCAATTAAAGCTGAATTCAAATGAATTGAAAAAGCTGAATTTCAATCATTTGTAAAATCATTCAATAAAAAATTGAGTGAAAAAGACGCAGAAATCAAATGATTAAAACAGCAATTATCAAATCATCAAGAATTGGTGAAATGAATAATTGAAGTTATGATTCAATTAGATCATGCGGTAAAAAATACAGCGATTCAATCATGAAGTTCTTATCAAGCACCCGCAACAAAGAACACATGATATTGAAAAGTTGCAGAGCTTTTAAAGAAAATGCAACATAATTAATCTTTTAAATCATTAATTTATTTAATCATGAACCTAAAAGAATTAGCATTACAAGCAAAAAAACTTGCTTGAATAGAAGTTAAAGAAGAAGTTGTTGAAGAAACAAAAGCCAATGAAGTAATGAATACTGGTGCTTCTGGATTTGGAACTGAACTTGTTCCAACAAACGTTGTTCTTGATCCAGCATTGGACATGCTTCCAAAATATTCTTCTTTGTTAAATTTACTTCCATGAAATCATGGAAATAATATGCCAATAAGTGCAAAAGTTCCAGTTATTGGTGAAGCAGATTTATTCGCTGGAAACAGTGAATGGACAACTGGTGCAGTAACTTTCACACCAGCAAACAATTGACCAGATACTGGTGCAGTTACTATTTCACAGTGACAATTCATTCTCTATGTTGATATTTCAAAAAGAGAATTAAATTATTCAGTTGGTGATCTTGAAGCTTTGGTTAGAGATAGAATTAACAGAGCAGCCGCAAGAACAATTGACGCTTCTTTCATAAATTCAGATAACACAGCTTCTGGTTCTGGAAACATTAACGGAACATATTCAGGAACCCCATATTTTACACAGCAATCAACATGAGTTAGAAAGGTTGGAATTGCAAACACAGCAATTTCAGTTGGAACATTAACAAGTGCTTCAATTCTTGGTGTAAAATGAGTTATCGACGCTTGATATCAAGCAAACTTGAATGATTTATTAATAATTGCACCAGCAAACGTTTATGACAAAATGCTTGCTTTAAGTGAAGTTATTACAATGGACAAATTCTGACCAAACGCAACAATCGTTCAAGGTGTATTAGCAAAAGCATTCGGAATCGATGTTTTGGTTGCAAGAGATTTCCCAGCATTAACAAATACTTCTGGACTTGTTGACGCAACAGCCGCAAACAACACAAAAGGTTCTTTCGCAGTTGTTTACAAACCAGCAATTCAATATGGTTTTGGACAACCACTTGAAATTGAACTTGATCGTGTTGCTGGACATGGAATCAGATTAACAGCAACTTTCGAATTCGGTTTCGGAATTGCAAACAGCACAGCATGACTTGGAAAAACAATCGGATTAGGAGTAAATGTAACTCTTTAATTTGATTAAAAAATATCTTGCACGGTTCTTTATTGAGCCGTGCGAGAATTTATAACATATAATATTATAATCATGACAAAGTTATTAAAAAATATTTCAAAGGAAACACAGCTTGTTGATTGAGAAGAAATTAAAGCATGAGCAACTTTTGAAACAAGGTGGCATGATTCTATTTTAAGGAATTACCCACATCTTTTCGAAGAAGTAAAAGAAGAAGAAAAGAAAGAAGAAAAAGTTGTTGAAGAAAAACCAGCGAAAAAATCAACAAAGAAATAATTTATAAAATACCATAAAACCAATGTATTCAAGTTTATTACAATTCAAAGCTTATTTATGAATCGATAGTGCAGATACAACAAAGGATTCACAATTAACACTTGCATTAAAGAGTGCGTGTAATTTATTGAATCATCTTTGCGGTGTTGATAGCTTCGATCAA
This sequence comes from bacterium, assembly GCA_017403285.1. Lineage (GTDB taxonomy): Bacteria > Cyanobacteriota > Vampirovibrionia > Gastranaerophilales > Gastranaerophilaceae > Avigastranaerophilus. The sequence continues at coordinate 22,035 of JAFQOI010000086.1, read as the reverse complement.
TGAGAATATGAAGAAGAAATTGATTTAAGAAAAGTGTATACAAATTCTTTTTGATACAACATATTTTTGAAAAATAAACCAGTTCAAAGTATTTTAAAAATCAATGGATCAGATTATTCATGAGTGAAATGAACGGATTACATGGTCGCAAATCAAAGAAGAATTATTTTTAAATCGCTTGATACAAATTCAGATTTCGGATTTGTCACAATCAAATATAAAGCATGATATGATCGTGCAAGAGTTGATGGACAAACAACGGTTGATGATTTACCAGATGATTTGAAATTAATGGAAATGATCCTTGCATGTTGAAAGTTATCAGATGAAATTAAATCTGAATTAAATATTGGAGTTTCATCATATAAATTATGAGATGAACAAATTGTTTACGGTTGAAAAACAACGGAACAATCAATTGACGATATATATTTCAGTTTTAAAATCATGCTTGATAAATTCAAAAATTTTACATTAGCAATATAAACATTCATGATATTATATAATAAAACAGCAACAAGATATTGATACACAAAAAACCAGTATTGAGTTTCATCGTATGATACAGAATGAACAAGATTTGCTTGTAATGTTCAACCATTGGATCAATCAGACGGATTTGATGAAGCAACGGTATATAAAATGAAAAAATTGTATTGCGAATATTCATGAAATGTTGTTTGAGATAAAATTGTTGTTGATTGAACAGCATATATTGTGAAATCAATACAAAGCTGGGACGGTATTAAAAGAAAATTTTACAAAATTATAATGTTAGAAAGTGAATGAAATTAAACTTGCAATGAGACATACAAGAATTGATGTGATTGAACGATAAAGTAAACGCAGTTGTTCAAATTATATTGGTTGATGTATGAAATGAGATTACAAATAATGCAAAAGAAAACGCACCATATTTGACATGATCATTAAGAAAAAGTTTGAACCAAGATTTCAGTGCAATTAATAAATGATTTGCGGTTGTTGGTTCACCTTTGGATTATGCAAGTTTAAGAGAATATTCAAACAGAAAGAATCCACAAACAACATTCTATTTGAAAAGAGCATTCACAGAACACATGGACGCAATTCATAATATAATTTTGGAAGATTTACAAAGTAATATGAAAAAATAATGACAGATACAACAACATATTCATTCAAAGCAATATGAGACGCATTATATAATAAAATGCTTGAAATCGCAACGTGAGAAACGGCAAGAATTTGAGCAGTTTATAATCATGACATAAAGATTGAAGATTGAATAAATTTACCAGCAATTATCATTACCCCAGATAATGGAAATATCAGATATCTTGATTCTTGCAGTTATCAAACAGAATTGAATTACAAAATCAGATTAATTGATAGAATTCAGAAAAATTTTGCAGAAGTTGAAGATAATTTGAGAATTGTTGCAGATATGGTAATTCAAAAATTAAAGGAAATTGAAACTATTGTTTGGAATAATGATGATTGATACACTGTAAAATGTGAATACGATTATAATTGGTGATTTGCAAATACGCAAGAACCATTCAGAGTGTTTGAAGTCAATTGTTCATTTACCGCAATGACAAAATAATTTATATCTTTATACAAAACAATCATGGCATGCAAATGATGTAAAGACAAAAAACCAGAAATCGAACAACACGTAAGTATTGTAAACGATAATGGCGTAAGGAAATATTCGTTTCCAAAATGGTGATTAATTATTGAATGAAAAACAATGCTTGAAGCATTGGAAAAAGCAAGGGAAATTATGAAGAAAAAATCTGAATGATCAGATGAAGAATAAAAAATTTTTAGCATTTAATCAATTAAAAAAATGGTATACATCGGAAGATTATCAGCAATTTGACTTGGTAAAGAAACAACAAGGTGAACAGCAGTTCAACCAACTGTTCGAATTGCAAAAGAAAGTGGTGTTTTAAACCCAACAACAGAATCTGTAAATGATGAATCATGATACGGAGTAATTGACGGAATTTATAATTCTTTTACAACAAAGAATTCATCAAATTTAACAATTGAATGAGTGGCAAAAGATTATTCAATATGATTCTTTTTACTTGGTGCTTTGTGAAAATACACAAAGGTTTATTGCGTAACTTGAACACCAAGTGGCGGAACACCAGCAAGATGAGATGTTTTAACATGAAATGGTGCAACATTAAAGAAAATAATAACAATCGGAACAACAACTTATTATTTCTTTGATAAATCAACAAGCGGAAGCGTTGGAAACGGAACATGGACAATGACAGCAACAGCCGTAAATATTAACGCACATTTCTTTGAAGTATTACAAAATAATACACACCCAACATTTACACTTTACGATGATGATCCAGTGGCTGGAAGTTATGCACCATATTGTATGATAAACAGCTTTGAATTATCATGTGAAGTTGCAGATTATGTAAAATTCAACGTTGAATTCATGTGAAAGCAAATGCAAGCTATAAACGGATCAGTTACACCAGCATATGCAACTGAAAATGAATTTACAGCAAGCATGGCATGAGTAAAATTTGCAAGTGATGAAAGCGGTTTGAATAGTGCAAGCGAACAATGTATGCAAAATTTCAGAATTGCAATAAATAAGAATTTAACAGATGTTCAATGTTTTGGTGATACAGATATTGCAGATATTTATAATCAACAATTCGGTATTGAATGAGATTTTGAAGCAGTATATGAATCAACAACATTACGTGATTATGTATTAAATTCACAGAAAAAAGCCGTTAGGTTCTACGCAATAAATACAAATGCAAGTGCATTAGCAACATGAATTTACCCAGCAATTTACGTTGATTTAATGAAAGTTTGATTCAGTGAATGGACAAAAACAGATTCAAATGATGAAATCATTAAACAAACAATGTGATTTACTGGACAATACAGTAATGATGACGGAACTTCAATTGAAGTATTGCTATTAAACAGCGATTCAAATTGATATTAATATATCACGTGCTTGCAGTTTTTCCTTGTTTATCTGTAAGCACGTATTTAAAACAAGGATTCTTTAATTCTTAAACAAGGAAATCATGAAAGTAACAATTAACGGTGCAGAAAAAGAAATCACCATTTCAAACGTTTATACAAGAAAAATTGATCGTGAATACAATGATATTCTTCTCGATTGATTGAAAGCAACACCCCAGCAATTACAAGCTGGTGAAATTGAAATCGCAATTTCAAACGGACAAAAAGCAAATGATTATTTAATCGTTGCAATGACAAATTTAACGGCAGAAGAAGTTGATTGATTGACGGTTGAAGATTACGAAAAAGTTCTTGAAGCAGTGGAAAAGGCAAAAATACCCAGTAAGAAATAACGCTATTCTTGAACAATTCGCAAAAACATTACGTTCATGAAAATGATTGAGTAAAGAACACCGTGATTATATATTGATTAAAGAATTATATCATTGCAAGCCGTCGGATTTAGACAATGAAAGTGAACATGTTCTTAATCTACACTTTGCAATGATCCAAGAAGAAAGAAAACGGGAACATATTCAAAGTGAAAGAGAAAAGCAAAAATCCAAAGTTTCATCACATAAAAAATAATCCACATGGCAAGCACAGAATATAATTTAAAACTTAACATATCGGCAAATAATCAAGCAAGCAAAGAACTTGATAATGTTTCAAAATGAGTTTCGAAAATCGAAGAACAAGCAAGCAAATTGCAGAATTGATTTTCATGGTGAAAAAACACCGAAAAAACATTGAAACAAATCGGAGTAACAGCAACGGCAGTGGCTTGAAGTATGGCTTTGTTATGAAAAAGTTTTATTGACGCTTCAATAGAAAACGAACCATTACAAAGATCGTTTGAAAGATTATCACAAAGTGCATGAATAGCAAGTGATGAAATGTTGAAAGCAATGAGAAAAGCTTCAAAGTGAACCGTTGCAGATACAAAATTAATGGCACAAGCAAACAAAGCATATTCATTATGAGTTGTTTCAAACGTTGAAGATATGTCAACGATTATGGAAATTGCACGTGTAAAAGGGCAAGCAATGTGAAGAACAATGGAAGAAGCTTTGGACGATATCGTAACATGATTATGAAGATGATCTGTTCAGATTTTGGACAATTTGTGAATCGTTATTAAACAAAGCGAAGCACAAGAAATGTATGCACAAATGCTTTGAAAAACAGTGGATCAATTAACGGAAGCAGAAAAGAAGCAAGCATTAACAAATGCAGTTGTTGCACAATGAAAAAAAGAACTTGCAGAAGCTGGTGATGTTCAAGAAACAATGCAAGAAAAATTGGCAAGAGTAAATGCACAACGGGACAATTTGAAAAATACAATTTGAGACGCTTTAATTCCAGTTGTTGATAAACTTTTAAAGGCAGTTACACCAATTATTGAAAAGGTTGTAAATTGGGCAGAAAAGAATCCAAAATTAATTGCAACAATAATGTGAGTAATAACAGCGGTTGCATGATTAATCGCAGTATTCAGTTGACTTGCGTTAGCTTTACCATGAATAATGACCGCAATTTCTTTATTGAGTTGACCGATTTGACGAATTATTTTATGAGTTACCGCATTGGCAACAGCACGGGCAACAAATTTTTGATGAATAAGAGAAAAAACGCAAGAAGTGATTGATAAAATATCGGCAATCGTGCAACCACGAATTGAAAAATTTAAAGCGTGGCGATCAGAAAACGGGGAAACAGTAAAAGAAATATTGCGTGGTTTATGGGACGCAATTTGAAATATATTTAAAGCTTGACTTGATATTATTGGCGGTGTGCTTGAATGAGCATTCAAAACAATTGATATCATGATGAAAATATTTTCATTAGATCGAGAATGAGCATGGAACGGAATTGTTGATTTAACAAAAAGCACATGGGAAACAATCCAAAAAGTAACCGAAGATTTATTTTGACCGTTGCTTGATTGGATCGCAGAAAAATTAACAAGTGCATGGACATGGATTACTGAAAAAGTGACGGCAATTAAAGATTCCGTAATTGGTATTTTCTCGGCATTGCGAGAATGAATAAAAACTTGAATGCAGTTTTGGATTGCGATATTTAGTGGCGATTGGGACACGGCAAGTAAAATAGCAACAGATGTCGCAAGTTGACTTGATACAGCATTAACAGATATTTTCGGGCAAATGCGAGAAAATATTAAAAATAAAATTCAAGAATGAATAAATAAATCAATAGAAAAAATACAATGATTCGTTGATTCTGTAAAAAATATTGTTGGACAATTAAAAGACGCATGGAATAATATAAGAGAAACAGCGTCAAATGTTGTTCAAAACGCAACTGGAAAAGTAAAATCAGCATGGAGTAGTTTGACATCAAAATTATCATGAAAAGCTATTTGATGACCAGTAACAATGAATCAAACATATTTGGTTTGAGAAAAGTGACCAGAATTATTTGTTCCAAACACATCATGAAAAATAATACCAAACAACGAAATTACAAATAATAATTGAATTACAATCAATATTTCATGAGTAAGCGTAAGAAATGACAATGATATTCAAGAATTAGCACAGGAAATGATCAGACAAATTAAACTCGAAAAGAATTTCTGAATTGCATAAAATTTATATCAAAGAATAAAATACAATGGACAATATATTACTTAACAGCGGTTTATTATGAAGTTCACCATACAAGAAATCATGAAAAGGTGCAGATAGTGGAATGTTTATCTTTAATTGATATAACTTGCATAATTGAACAACAAGGCGTGTAATTAATTCAGATCATGATGATTTATGAAGCATTGCTTTTGAAACATACGATTACCCAAGAGCAGATTGATGAAACGCTTTGAGTAAATATTACAGAACAAAAACAATTACAATTACAATGAGTTTATCAGCACCAACATGAGATTGATTAAACGATTTGATTGATGAATTAAAATTCCAAACAAGCAAAACACAATGATATCTTGATATAATAATTAATTGACTTGTAAGAAGACGGGAAGCAACTTTAACATGATTGAGCTTCGGAAGACAAAATTATAATATAAATTTTTTGCAAGATGTAACATTAACGTTTAATTGCGTGAATCCATTGGCTTTCAATTTAACAAGTATTACCAATACATACCCATGAATCAGTGGTAATTATGCAACAGAAATTAATTACACATGAAAAGTGAATTGTTACCCAACAATTTATTTAATCGTAAAAGCTGAAAGCGATTTAAATTCATTCAGTATTGATATGAATTGATATGTTTTCACCGTTTCACAATCTTTATTACCATGAGATTTTATAATAATTGATTGAGAAACAAAACTTGTAAAATTGAATGGCGATGTGATTCCATATAATTGACCATTTCCAGTAATTGAACCTTGATTAAATCATATTGAAATAAATCTGAATTCATGAGCTTTGGCAAATTACGATATGACATTTATTTATAAAAAGTTCTTCTTGTAATGAATAGATATGATATAAAAATTTACAGCAAAACATGAGTATATCAACAAACAATAAATCCAAACGTTGTTATGAATGATATTTCTTTTTCAGAAAATACAAATTGATGACAATGACAATTACAGTTAAACCTTGCATTGGCTTTTGGTGATACAACATTTCATTGATGAGAATTAATCAAGGTGATCTTGTATAATGAAAGATATAAGCAAGGAAAACAAATTTATTTTTGATATGTAACGCAAATTTCCAGAAGATATGATGTAAATAAATGATATATTACGATTACATGTTTATGAATTGCAAGTTTATTAAATGCAGTTTTATTTACATGAAGTTATAATTGAACGGTTGAATCAGTATTAAATGCAATAATTAGCGAATTTAACGATAATTATTCATGAAATTTAATCACCGTGTGACAAATTGATTCATATTCAGAAAACATAAGTGTTTCGTTTGATAATAATACAACATGTGCAAAAGCAATAAATACAGTAAATGATATTGCGAATTATTACTGGTTTATTGATTCTGAATGAAAGTTTTATTTCAGAGAAAAATTTACACAAACAAACCATATTGTTGCAAATCAACAAGTGGTTGAAAGTATGGATTTGAATTACAATATTGAACAAATCACAAATAGAATATACGTTGAAAGAAAAGATTGAACCGTAAAGGTTTATGAAAATACAGATTCACAAAATCTTTATTGAATCAAAGAAAGATACGATAAACAGCAAAATATAGTGGATCAAACAACGCAAGATGAATACTGAAACAATTATTTGGATCAATACGCAACACCAAAAAACGCAAGCACAATCGTAATAAATGCAGAATACGATATTGAATCAATAATTCCATGAGATACGATTACAGTGGTAAATACTGAATACAGTATAAAAAATTTGTTGATTGAAAAAATCAAATACACACCAACAAAAATTACATTAACACTTGAAGAAAGCGAAACATTGCGAAGTGTTATCAGTGATTAAGTTGTTTTTTACTTTATATATATACAAAACAATGACGTTTGTAAAATTCCAAAACAGTAATAATGCAAACAGCACCATGATTGCGGACATATCAGCAAGTGCAACAGCATTATTAATAAAAGATTGAGATCAATCTTTATTTCCAACCACATTTCCATTTCTTTTAACACTTGAACATCTTGATTCAGATTGAAATGTAACTTTACGTGAAATCGTAAAAGCAACAGCAAGCAATCAGAATTCATATACAATTGTTAGATGAGCTTGAACATGCGTTCAAGATGATACGGCTTCAAATAGAAGTCAAGATAATACAGCACACGCATTTTATGCTGGTGACAGAGTTTCACTTTATCGAACAGCAGAACAAGTAAAAGATATTCAAGATAAACTTGAAACAAGTGCAAACGATACAGCAATTGCAAGCGAATATGACAGCACAGCAACATACGATGTTGATGATGTTGTTATGTATAAATGAGATCGTTATGTATGCAATACGGCCGTTTCAGTTGCAGAAGCTTTTGATTCAACAAAATGGACAAAAGTTTCAGTTCAATATGATCTTGATACAATGCAAACAGAAATTGACGATTTGGCAAGTCAAAGTGGTGCAAGTGATCATTTGGAAGATGAATGATTGGTTGGTTCTTATTATGAATTAACAGATACAATGTTTCGTCAATTAACAACAACATATGATAATGCAAGCGTTGACGCAAACGTTGGAGATGTAAACGCAAATACAGAATTACATATTCAAAGGCAAGGTTCTTGAACAGCAAGCAACCAATTAAAATTAAAAGTAAAAATGTGATGATCACCAACAACAAGTTTAATTGTTGAAGTAAGAAAATGAGTTTCAGTAATTAATACAAATAAAAAAACTTCATATTGGTATGGTGATTCAAATAATGTAATTGCAAGTGCAACATTACCATATACAACTTTTTCTTCAAGTTACCAAGAAATAACAGTTGCTTTGGACAATTCTTTTGGTTGAACTGAATGAGAATTGCTTGATATTGTGATTTATCAAGCAAATCACATCGTAAATGCAAGTAACTATTATGTTATTGCTTGCGATTCAACACAGCAATCAGACGCATTCCAATATTTGAAAATTGCAAACGATCTTGAAACAGTAAAACAAAGTGGTGAAATTCCATATTGTGTTTCAGATTGATTCGCAAATATATTATTAACAAGAGTTACAACGGCTGGTGCGTATGCTTTACCAAGAAATTTAAAAACACTTTGAGAAAAAGCAAAATTAACAACATTTGGAAGACATACGGATTGATTTTGGCTTGATCATAAAGATGAATCAAATATCGAATATGTGCATGGTGGTTATAAAACATATACTGTTAAACGATCTGAAACTTCAACACCAACATCAGCATTCGTTGAATATGAAGATGACGCAGAATGATTAACACAATGAAGTTCAGATTTCGATACATTCTTTGGTTTCTCATGAGTAAGATTAACAGCTTCTTGAAGCGAATCATGAACGGTTGATTTAACAAATATGAGTTCAGAAAGTTGATTAACATCATGAGATAACGTTATGGTAAAATTCCCAATACGTGGAATAAAAATGACAAAATCTTGAAGCACAGTTACACTTTCAATTACAAATAATCCAAACGCAGAAGATGAATGATTCCAATATTTCGCACATTCAAGATGAACATTATCAAATCCAGTAAAGAAAAACGCATTTTATCTTTGAGTTTATGAATGATCTCTTTCAAGTTCAGTTTTAAAATCTCTTTCATGAGCAACCGTTGAAGCTTCACATACAATGCAAGAATTCATAAATTATGCACGTGCAAATGATAACAATGATTGAACGGCTTGATATGATATCGTTTGATTCTATCAAAGAATGTATATTAACGCATTATACATGATGAAATATTGCTCTTTGAACACACAATGAGTAATTGGACAATGAATCGTTTCATGATCAAAGCAAGCTTCATGATGAAGTAATGCAACAGCTTGACATACTGGTGGTGATACATCATGAACAACAAGTGCAATGAAATTATTCTGACTTGAAAACTGGTGGTGAAATGTTTCTGAATGGCTTGGTTGATTATGCACAGATTGAAGTAAAAATCTTTGGACGGCTTTGAGTGGATTCGTTGGAGATATTAAAACAACTTCACCATACGAAAATACTTGAACAACAATTACAACAACATCTTGAAACTGTTTATCAAGTATTGCTGGTAATAACAAAGCATTATTTGCACCAATATGAACTGTAAACAATTCAAATTACAACACATATTATAGCGATTATGCGGATGTGTATGCTTCTTGTTTGGCTTATGCCGGTGGTGGTTATGGTGGTGGTGCTAATGCTGGTGCTTTCTGTTTGAGTGTGAGTTATTCCGCTTCGGATTCGCTTGCGGGTATCGGTTCTCGCTTAATGTTCCTTTAAACGAGCGTAAGCGAAGTTCCCCTTTCCCGCCGTTTATCGGCGGTCAACCACTTCAACTCTGCCGAAGGCTTTTACATCATGCAAATAAAAAATATGAAAATAACGATCAATATTGAAAAAGAAGAAAAACAACCAATTGAATATGAATTGGATTGTTACGGTCAATGGAGTAAAACGGAATATTCGGAAGATGAAGTAATAATAAATATTCATGAAAAAGAAGAAGATAAACCAAAAACAAAATATGAAAACAAAAAAGGAATGGGGTATTAAAGCCCCGTTCCTTTGGGTTATATGGTCGGAAGCGAGTATAAAATATAAACGTTTTCGCCTTTGTTGGCTATACAAAAAAGTGGACGAAACCATGTATAAGCTCAATGGGGTAAGTAACAAAAGCGATAATGCGAATGTGAATGCTTCTCGTTTGGCTCATACCAGTGGTAATTATAGTAATGGTGCTAATGCTGGTGCTTTCTATTTGAATGTGAATAATTCCACTTCGAATTCGAATACGAATATCGGTTCTCACTTAACGTTCTTTATAAATTCCCTATTTTAATTCAAAACCTATGATGTGCTTGATTTTTCCCAAAAGGTGAAATCAAGATGTGTTAAATGATAGCTATATAACCCCGCCTCTTGGCGAAACATAAAATTACTGGGGAGATCGTATTGGTAATTATATTCATATAAACCACTTGGTATTAACAATGTTTATCACTAAATATAATGAATGTTCGATTGTAAAGGAACATTATAGGTAAAAAACAAAAGCATAAATGAAAAGATACTGAAATATTTATGAAAAAATTTATGATCTTGATAATCTAAAAGAAGCACATAAACAAGCAAGAAAAGACAAACAATTATACAGAGAAGTGAAAATGGTAAATGCAAGTGAAGAATACTTTTTAAAGAAAATTCAAAAGCTTCTGAAAGAAAAGAAATATCATATTACAGCAAAAGATTATTCAGTTTCAATAATTCGAGATAAAACCAAATCAAGAGAATTACGAAAATTAAGATATTACCCGCACCGTATAATACAGCGGGCGATCATGTTACAAATTGAAAAATATTTCATGCAAACATTCACAGATTTTACATGTGCAAGTGTAAAATGAAGATGAATGACGCATGTAATGGAATTAATGGAAAGATACATGAGAGATAAAGAATGAACGGCGTATTGTTTAAAAATTGATATATCGAAATTTTACCCGAATGTGAATCATAGAATTCTGAAAAAATTATTGAGAAAGAAATTTAAAGATAAAGATTTGTTGAATTTACTGGACATGATCATTGATTCATTTCCATGAAGAAGATGATTACCAATTTGAAGTTATTTATCACAATTTTTAGCGAATTTTTATCTTTCATACTGCGACCATCGATTAAAAGAAGTGGTAAGATGTAAATATGTTATAAGATACATGGACGATATTGTTATTTTATGAAAAAGCAAAAAGCGATTAAGATATGTTTTTCGCAGATTAAAATGATATTTGGACGGTTGCTTGAATTTAAGAATTAAACCGAATTATCAAATATTTCCAACTGGTATTAGATGAGTGGATTATGTTTGATACAGATATTTTTACGGTTATAAATTATTGAGAAAATCAACCGCACAAAAATTCAAAAAGAAAGCATTACACCTAAAAGAAAAACAAGAAATGTGAATTGTTTTTAATTTTAGAGAATGGTGTGCAATGAATAGTTATGTTGGACGAATGTTTCATTGTAATTCATACAGGTTATTTGAAAAATATATTGATCCAATAATTCCCAGCATGAACAGATATTATTATTACGAAATCGGAAATAAAAAGAAAAATAAGCTGAAAAAGTATTACAGAAAATTGATTCGCAAGAAATACAAGTCAAGAAAATAAATTTAAAGCTTTGATATTTTCAATTCGTGATTATATTATACATGACAAAATTTTACTTTTTATATAAAGCAAAATGAAATTATCAGCAACAACAACCAGTTCATCAATAGTTGATTTAATTAATGATGATGAAGTTTTAGCATTAATTGAATCAAAAAGAAATGCAAATGAACCAATTGAAATTGAAATAAGTGTTTGATCATGAGATTCAATTTTTATTGAAACAATATCAGATGAAGCTTCAACAACAGATTCTTATGAAGTAACAAGCACATTCAGATTTAAAACATATCAATTGGATCAAGTTTTTGTAATTGCAAGCGACAGCACAGATTTTAACATTCAAATTGTTTGATAAAATGGAAATTTCACCAGATACAAGCTTAATTATAAATCTTTGAACGCTTATTGCATGTGCATTCTTTCTTTGGAAATTGAGTGCAAATATTACAAAATTTAAAGAAAAAACTGAAATGGAATTAAAAAGTCACAATGAAAGAATAAATGAAATCGAATCATTGGATTTAAAAGCAATATTGATGAAAATTCAAACAGATATTGAACGAATAAGAGAAAATATGCACAAATAAAAACAAACGTTGCAGAAAAAATTTTACATTCAATACATACCTAATGAAACGAATTACAAAAATTTCAGTTACAAAATTGGTTTTATTATTATTGGTAATATCATTAATTGTAATTGAATTATACAAAGTTTTTAAAGGTTCAGAATTAGATCAGATTTTTGTTGATACTGTATTAATGGTTATTTCTTTTTATTTTGGACAAAAAGGAATCAAATACGATAACGTGGATTCAATAGTTGAAGAAGAAAGCAAGGAATAATAAAACAAGATCATTTTATTTTATTATCAATAATAAGATGAAACGATTGAAGCGAACAATTATAATTTGTTTATTTTTGATTCTTGCTATCTTATATTCAGAAAAGGTGTGGAGTTTGTAATAAAGCACAAAAAAACAAGGTAAGGTGAAAATACGAATTTTACATTATAAGAAAAATACGAAGTAATGGAAAAGGAGTTTAATAGACATCATCTAATACCAAGTTCGAAAGGCTGATTAACAACACATGAAAACATAAGGAAAACTGAAATAAAAGAACACACAAGATTACATACGTGGTGCGGTAATGACACGCCAGTTGAACAATTATGCAGAGTATTACTATTCAATGAGAAAATCCGAACAGAAAATTTTAAAGCAGATTTATTAAATATTCTGGACAATTACATAAATAATTATTACGTAAAACATACGCACAATTGATTTATCAAGAGTGAGACACAAACGGTAATTGATCTGGAAAACAAACTTTAATTTTTAATCAAATAAAACATGGAAGATTACGAAATTATTGACGGTTGTTTATGATCTGGTGAAGAAGCGACCGATTATGTATTATGCGACGGTGATATTGATATATTACCAAAGCTTTATAAACAAGATGAAATAAGATACGAATATAATCAAGCAAATCAAAGTTGGAGTAAAGTTTCATGCACAATATTCAGTGCAATGTGAATGCTTTCAGATTTGATGAATTACGAATTTTCACTTGAAGAATTGCAAGAAGTGGACGAATTATCATATACAAAATGAAGAATCCGTTGACATGGTTGGTATGTAAAGCAAGCTGTTGATCTTGTTTGTAAATGGTGGAATGAAAAACATGGTGATTTATGAAAAGTTGCATATTACAGAGTTTCAAAATATTCAGATATGGTGGATCAGATACTTGAAAAATGATACACAATAAACGGTAATTTTTGCCCAACAGCAGAATATAGCCAAGATTACAGAAAAGACGCAGTATTGGATTGAACAGAATTTTGAACAAATACCAATGGACATGCAATTGATATAATCTGGAATAATTGAAAAAGAAGCACAAAAGATTCATACAAATGAAGAAAAACAACAGATTGAAAAAAAGATTGTAACAGATACGAATTAAAGCATAAATTATCAGAATTATCAAATTATGGAATGCGGTATTATGTATTTACAAAGGTTGCAGAAGATAACCTTGAAGAATTAAAAAGATTAAACGAAATTAAAGCAAAAATAAACGAAGTAATGCCAATAAATTCACAATTGCGACATTTAACAAATTCAGAACCTTATAAAAATAAATTACATGAAGCAAATAATATGTTGCGTGAATGGTTGGATTATATCAATTGAGAAATAATAAATCTTTCATAAAAAAAGATTTTGCAATTTGTATGTTTTTTCGTAATATATCTTTGCAAATGTGTAAACAGAACGCAAGTTCTGTTTTCTTTTTTTATCTGAAAAATCAAATCAGACAAAGAAAATCTGAATTCTATCTTGATTTCACTATTGACAAAAATTAAAATATATTTATTGCATAAGTAAAAAGTAGAACCAAATATATTTATTTGTTTATTTTTTCAAAATGAAAAATTTGCTTTATGACTTTTTGCAATATTCAAAAGATATTAATTACAGATCAAGCGATACATTGGTTCATTATAAATACGATATGTTAAAGTTTATCGAATTTATGAAATATAAAAAATGAAAATTCGAAATAAATATTGAAGATGTAAAATTCACAGATTGCATTGAACGGCTTGAAACATACAAAGAAAATAGAAAAGTTTCAAGAAGCACAATTTCAACATTATCAAATTCTTTACGCCAATTTTTCAAATACAGTGCAATGATCTGAAAAAAATTACAATTTAACGTTGAACAATTACCAATTATAAAAAAGGAACGTAAACCATACGATATGATGAAAAAAGAAGAATATGAAATATTGGTTCAAGCACCATTAATATATGAAGAATCGCCAATTCTTGCAGAAAGGAATCAATTATTAATTGAAATACCATACAGAACATGATTACGCCGTGCAGAAATATTACGTTGCAAATTCGAACATTTTCACAACGAAAACCGCCAATTCCAGATATTATGGAAAGGTGGTTACCATGATCGAGTATTTTTTACCGAAGATTTAAGAAATAAAGTTTTACGTTTTGAAGAAAATATAAAAGAATTCACAAAGAAAAGACCATTCAAAATGGATTTTTTATTTGTTTGATTAGATAATAAAAATCGATGAAAGCCACTTGCACCAAAATATATTAATATTTTATTCCGTAAATATTCCGAATATCTTATAAATGAATGAAAAATTACAAGAGTATTACACCCGCATATGGAACGCCACAGCTTCGCCACAAATTGCGTTTATGCTTGATTAAGCCAACAAGCAACAACACGTTTAATGCGTCACCGTGATCCAAAAACCACTGAATGATATTATCACATGAATGATACATGGTTAAAATCACAATTTGATAAAATATCATAAACATTTTTTCAAAAAAGTAAAATTTTTCGAACTTTTCGGAAAAAACGAATAGTTGAAAAACATAATTCTGAACTGTAATTTTTTATTGCAGTAATTTTGATATAAAAAAAGTGCAGAAAAATTTGACAAATAAAAAATTTTTCTTATACTTAATACTGTCAAACAAGATATTAACACATTTGCTAAATTTCTTGATCTTGTTATTCACTATTCTGAAGGATTATTTCCCCACACTCACCATATAGAAAACATCAGTGTGTTAGAATAGAGAATAAAAATATAAGAAATCAAGCGGTGTGATAATATCACATCGCTTTTTCGTAATTACTTATGCAAAAAGGTTCTACAAATACAAAAAGCATGTAAGTTTGACAAAGAAAACAGAGCTTGCGTGCGTTTCAAAGCAACCATACGAATCAGTTGGGGAAATCAGCACGCAAGCGATCCAACTGGTTCATATGGTTGTTTTAATTTGTTTCAGATCACATATGAACTGTTGCACCACTACACACACTTTTATTTTCTAAAAACAAGGTTCTACAATGAATGAAGAATTAGAAAGAATTACGATTTTCAACTCTTATGTAAGAAGTATAGATCAGCTTGCAAGATGAGATATGCAACTTGCACAAGAACTTTCTTATTGGATCATTCAATTCTGAATTAAATGAATCGAGCCACCAGCAGATTCAAACCCGTTCATGCTTTCAGTATTTGAGCAAATCAAAGAGCCATTAATGAATGGAAGAAAAAAATCAATGAACGGTAAAACGAAATCAAAATCAGATGAAGAAGAAATCAAAGAAGAAACAGAAAATGACAAAACAAAATCAAAACAAAATCAAAATGAAATCAAAACTGAATCAAATGAAAATCAAAACGAAATCAAACCGTGACAAAATATAAAATATAAAAGAAAAAAGAAAAAAGAAGAAAATAATATTTCATTATCTAACGATAATGAAAGTGCAAGCACGGTTGATTATTGAGATTCAGAAATTAACGAATGTTTGGAAATTATCAAATCGTTTAATGGTTGAATTATTGATTGAACACAAAAATCAAATCGTATTCGGTGAAAAAATTTAATTTGAAAATTAAAAAAATCGGAATTTGTTCAAAATCAAAATTACACCCGACAAAACACATTAACAGCGGTATTAAAAGTTGTTTCACAAAACAAATTTTATGTGAGTAAAATCACATCACCCGAATTGATTTATAAAAATTTAGCAATTTTATTTCAAGTTTGCAGACAAGAATGAATGAATCAAACACCACAAATTGAAGTGCTTTAAAGCTTTACAAGGAATTAACCTTTGTGATTACAAGGGACGGTGATATTTACACAACAACCGCAACACCAGATCAGATTTCAAAACTTTGTGAAAAATCAAGATTCTTGAAACTTTGAAACGATTATGTTGCAGTTGATAGAATTAAAAAATTAACGGTAAAGCCAGCAGATGAAATCGATAATGCAATGTTGCAGATTTCAGACAAAAATTTACGTGCAAGAGTTCAAGCAGAAGTTGATGAAAGAAGAAGAACATGATGACGCTTGAACATGGAAATTTACAAAAACATTTTAGATCGTTTATCAAAGTAAAATGCCAAAAGAAGAAATCGAAAGACTTGAATGAAAAGTCGGATTCAAGCTATTCATCAGACGTGTTGGTTTAAAAAACTTTGATGAATACATGCAGTTGTTCGGTAATGATCGAGCAAAAAGACAAACAGCGGTTGTGTGGTTTATTGAAGAATACCCAAACCAAGCAAATTAATTTTATATCAGTTATTAAGCGAAAATGACAGATAAAGAAACACCAAAATTAAATTTATTCATGAAAATTCAAACCGTAAAAAGCAGATTGCTTCAAGCGAATTTGAAGAAATCATGAGAAAACAAATACGCATGATTCAAGTATTATGAGCTTTGAGACTTTTTGCCAGCAATAGTTGAATTGTGTAAAGAACACAAACTATTTACGCAAGTATTGTTTGATAACGATACAGCCACATTATTGATCATTGATTGAGATGATCCAACACAAATTATTTCATACACTTCACCAATGCGTGAATTAGAATTGAAATGATGTAATCAGATTCAAGCTTTATGATGAGCTGAAACATACCAAAGGAGATATTTATACATGAATGCGTTTGATATCGTGGAATCAGATATGTTTGACGCAGTAAGTGGTGATGAGAACAAACAAGAAAAGAAAAAAGCCGAAGTAAAGAAATTCGGAAAAGAAGATTTGGAAAGATTAAAAAACAATACTGAATATTTGAAAAAATTTGCAACATCAAACGATCTGTTAAAAGATATTCAAAAGTTCTATTCAGTGGACAATGATATGAAAATGAAAATTGCAGATGTTCGAGCAGAAGTTCCAGAAGATAAGCCAGCAGAATAATTTACATCTTAAAAAACAAGGTAATGACAAATCAAGATACAATTGAAGAATTCGATGTTGCAGAATTATTACAAAAACAAGAAAGCAACGCAAACGAAGTTGATGAATTAATATCAAAGCACGAAAAATTCAAAGCAAAATGATTGAAATTAACGGATCAAGATATGTTTGATCGAGTTGCTTTATGGGAAAATATGAAAGATAAAATTACAGAATTAAAAAGCACCTATTATGAAGAAAAGCAACAAAACGATGTTAAAAAAGGTGCAAGAATGGTTGAATTAAAAGCAATGTTAAATGAAGCATGAAAAAAAGTGCATACAGATTCAACAGCGGACGCATTAATCAAGCAAGAATTCCAGCAACGTGATAATGAAATATCAATTCACAAATTACAAGCGGAATTATTGCAAAATAAAGCGGATTGCGTGCTTGAATATATAAACATCGTAAAAATCCACATTAAAAAAGATTTTAGCATTTAATCCTTTCAAATGATAACATATACAAAAGACAAAATCATTTCGGATCATAACGGGAAATCAAAATCGGTTGAAGTTGATACAGTATTATGAGCCGTTAAATGAAAAAAACGATTCCTTGCAAGAATGGGAATCGCAATGATATTGGTGGAAAAATTAGAAATTCCGTCAACGGAAGCATTCAGAGTTGCATGTGCAATGAAAGATGATTTCGAAACTTTTTACAACTTAAACAAATAAAATGAAAAACAAAACAATAATTATTTATGCATTAATCGTTTTAGTAATCCTTGTTGCTTGATGAGTATTCGTTGCGTATGCAAGCAATAAACAAGAGCCAATCCAACAAATATTAAATCAAATCGAAAAGAATGAATCAGAATTACAACAGCTTGAAATTAAACAAGCCGAATTAAATCAAGCCAATGAACAAGCCAAAGAAGAATTATTAAACAAATACGGATTGCAACTTTCAGAAGAAAAACCAGTTCAAGAAGAATGGACACCATGACAATTAACAGAAAGTGGTGATCATCAAGAAATGCCAGTAATTGAAGCAAGCACAGAACATGAAAGATTTAAAGAGCTTGCAAGTGCTTATTGATTGGACGCAAGCACAATATGGAATGTTGAAAATCATTATTGAATCAAAGAATGAGTTATTTTATGCATTACAGTTGCAGAAACGAGCGGTTGAAATAGATGATACGGTGCAAAAAATATTGGTTCAGTATGAAGTAATGATCGTGGTGACCGCCCAACATATGCTTTAATGGAAGCTTGACTTGAAGCAATAGGTAAAACATTAAACAACCAATATTTATGAAGTAAAAAAACGCTTGGTTGTTTATCGAATGCGTGAAGTTGCAACGAATCAAACGATAATTGAAAAAGATATGCAACATCAGAATCAAGCCGAGAAAAAAATATGGTTGCTTGTTTATCAACCATTTATGGATCAGTAAATGCCAGCACGTTTGGTATTAGAAGATAATTTTTATTTCTTATTTTATTATTCCAAATGACAAACACACAAAATCAAGGGGGGGGGGACAATTTAGAAGTATTTACAGTAAACCCAGCGTTTCTGAATGAAATATGAAATGAAAAAGAATGTAATTTGTTTGATTTCCATTTCGATTTAAACGATGACGGAACATTAAAACAAACAAGTTATAAATGACAAATACTTGATCCAAATATATGAGCTTGAATATTTTTAATCAGACATGAATACATCAAGCAAAAAAGAAAAGCAGAAAGCAATTATGCAAAAAAGATAAAAGCGGTTGAAAAACGTGAAGAATATAAAGCAACACTTGAACGCCAAACCAAAAAGCAAATCGAACACAGAAAACAAATCGAATATAAAGATCGCACGGTTGTATTATACCGCAGAATATTGGAAAAATTATGTTTAAAAGAATGAGATCAGAATTAATTTTTATTCCATAATTTAACAAAAAATGTTTGAACGAATTAAAAAATTATTCATGAGAAAATGAATAAGCAAGGTGGTTGTTGAAACGTTAAAAGAACAAAACAGCCGTTTAAAAGAAAGAGTTGCAGAATTAGAGCAAGCAACCGAAAAGAAATTTTGTGCACATTGTAAAGAACGAAAACCAATTACAGCATTTAATAAAAATTGCAGTAAAAGGGATTGATTACAAAGCCAATGTAAAGAATGCCATAAAGCAATGGTGAGCAGAATACCAAAAAAAGAATTGCAAGAATGCAAGTTCACACCGTTTGAAAAAGAATATTACGGCGGACGTGTTGTTGTAAGTGAAAGATATTTCACATACGAAATTAATTGAACGATTTACGTATTAATCGATTCATTCAAGTTTAATTATTTATGCGAAAAATTTTGAAAAGATTTGGTAAAGTTAAAAATCGAACAGATGATAAAATATAACAACAAGAATAATTTACGAAAACCAAATTACGATTATTATTACAGATTAAAAGCACGATGTCAGAAAGAGCAGATATTACAAGAAGAAAAACAGCAATTAAATTTATTTCAAAACCAAGATTGAGAATGAACAGCCAATGTTCAATCGTAGATTATCGAAAAGAACATTGATGATGAAAATATTGAAAAGTAAGTTACAGTTGCTTTTACGATAGGGTGAAACATTGACGAAGCCGAGAAAAAGCAATCCAAAAACAAACAAGAAAATATTGTAATACTGTATATAAACCAAAACAGCATGCACAAACAAAAAAAGAAATAAAAGCAGAATACACATGAATTGATATTACATACACCGAAGAAGAAGCAAAAGTTTTCAAAGAAATGTTTGAAAAAATCATCAATGATCTTGAAAAGAAATACGAAACCATAGAAGAACCGCAAGAAGCGAATAAAATATTTGAAAAGATAGAAAAGGTAAAAGCAGATTATCAAATATTTTTACATCACAATTCATAACAAAATGAAAAATCCAATAGACAATAAACTTTATATGAACCAAATGAAGCGGGATTTACAAATGCAAAAAGTAAATAAAGAAAAAGAAATGCAACGTGAAATTATGTGTTTAAAAAAGGAAAATTCAGAATTAAAAGAAGAAATCAGACAATTTGCAGATTGATTCTGAATCCTTGCGAGGAAATATAAAGAAGCAAATCAAGAAATACAAAAATTAAAAAATGCACAAAGTTTTAAATTCACAATTAAAGAGTAATGCACGTATTATTTGCCGTATTATCGGTTGTATGGGTATTGTGATATTTCATCACATTACATGACACAAAATTAATTATTGCGATATTGTTCTTTATGCTTTCATTAGCATATACATAATTACGATACCTTTCGGGTTCGCCAAAACCATAAATTCGGAATTTCCGAAAATAGCAAATTACCCCGAAATCGGGGGAATAAGAAAAATCGGAAATTCCGACTTTGTAGTTAAGTATTGAACTATTCGGAAAATCCGAAAAGTTGAAAATAAATCAGAATTTTAAATCTTATTAAATATTGAAAATAATTTTAATATTTAAAAAATAGTATGGAGAAGTTATACGACTTATTATTAAAGTATGAAGAAGAAATAAAAAAATCTGAATGGGATAATAGATATTATTTCAGCCTAAGTTATAACAAACAATACATTGAATGTATAAATGCTAATGATTGACAATTCTTAACTACTTATGAATTCAGAATTATTATTTGTTCTAAATGGTATGGTTTCATACAACGATTAGTTGAGAATGATAAGATAGACTTTGAATGATTAGAAAAAGAATTATTAAAAATCTGAATTTATAAGAATGTTTGATATTATGAATGATTACTTATGCTACTATCAATACAAGATAATCCAATAGAGTTTTTAGTTAGTATATTGAAGTAAAATGGCGAAAGCAATGCAAACACAAGCACTTATAAGTTCAATGAGATGATTACTCAACGAACAATATAAGAGAGTTAAAGAACTCAAAGAAGAAAACAAAACTCTGAAAGACAAGATAGAATTTTTAACAAAATGTCTTGATGATAGAGATAAGAGCATTGAGCTGATGAAAGAAGAAATAAAAAAGTTAAAGTGAGAATAGTTAGATTTATATTATTTAATTATACAACAATGAAAGAAGAAATAGAAAAAATAAAGAAAGATATAGAAGACAAAAAGAAAATGATAGATTTTTTCAAAAAGAAAAGAACAGAAATTCTTAATAATTGAGGTAATTGGGGAAAATATGATACTATTTTAAGTGAAGATTATGCTGAATTGGTAGAACTATATGTAAAACTTATAGAGTTATATATGAATAGATAGTTAAATTTATAACCTAATACAAAAAATTCTAGAAAAATTTGTATTAGACTACAAAAATTATCGGAAAATTTTTGTAGTAGAGTTTAAAAAATATCGGAATTTAGATAGTTAGATTTATATTATTTAATTATA
>JAFQOI010000085.1 GCA_017403285.1 bacterium | reverse complement strand
AGTAAGTAAGGTAAGTATGAATATAAAATCTTGTTTAATTGGTTTTGTTTAAAGTGTTTTGTGTATCATCTACATATATATAAAGTATATACGCAAACCATAATTGCTCAATACGATTAATTCTGTTACATTTCTTAATAAAAACAGCAAACTAAAACCTATGCTACAATATTTTCTATAGAGATAGTGTTATGCCAAAAGCAGTTTTAATATCAGATAATAATAAACTTTTTGATGAGGTTAAAGAAATTGCCTCAATGGGTAACTATGCATTTGAATTGACTAAAACAATTGAAGAAGCAGAAAGTTTTATTTTAAATGATGATGTTGATGTCTTTGTTTTTGACGTTCAAATGCCCGATATAATTTCAATTATACGAACATTAAAATTACAAATTCAGACTAAAGATATTCGTTCTATTGCGATTTTGCCAGAAAAAAATATTAACTATGACTGCCTAAAATATGCAAATAGTTACATTCAAGTACCAATTGATGAAAAACTTTTTTTAGCCACATTAAATTCTTCAATGCAACTTAGAGAGACTTTTCAAGGATTATCTAAAAACAATAATGATTTGGCCAAAAGTTTATATCAGTTAAATGTTTTATATTCCACAAGTACTCAACTTGCAGGTTCTCTGGATAAAACAAATCTTATTGAAATTATGGTTGATGGGCTAGATAGAAGTTTATCTGTATCTCTTTGCTACGCACTTGTTTTTAATGAAGTTAATGATATTCAACTTATTATAAAATCTCTTTTTCCTATTTCTGTAAAACTGGAAAATGCGATAAAACTTAGAGCGTTACTTAGTTATAAAAATTTATTTTCTATTAACCCACAAATTGAAGATATTCAAGTTGTTAAATCATCTAAAGACCAATATGGCGAATATGATTTAAATGTTTTTGGGTTTGATAGTCTTTTTGCGCCAATCAATATAAAAAATAAATTTTATGGAATCATTGAAGTTTTTAGAGATACAGAATTCATGCCAGAAGATACGAAGTGTTTTACAACTCTGGTTAAACAAGTTTCATTGCCTTTAGAAAGTGCTATTTTGTATGAAGAAATAAAAGATACAAACATAAAATTAGAGCGTTTGGAAAGACTTAAATCAGAATTTATATCTATTGTTTCTCACGAACTTAAAACCCCATTAACTTCAATAAATAGTTCGATTGATATTATTCTTAAAGGAATGACAGGCGAAGTAAATGAAGCAACAGAAAAATTTTTAAATTTAGCAAAAAGTAATGTTAAAAGGCTTTCTGCAATTATTTATGATTTGCTTGATTTGTCGAAAATCGAAGCTGGAAAAATGGAATTTCGTTTTGAAAGAACAAATATTAACCTGCCAGTTGAACTTGTTAAAAATACGTTGGAAAATCTTGCCAAAGAACAGAATATTACAATTAATTTGAGTTTAGATGAAAACCTCTCCAATGTTTATATTGACACTCAAAGAATGGAACAAGTTTTAACAAATCTAGTTTCTAATGCAATTAAATTTACGAGAGAAAATGGCACAATTGACATTAGTACTTCTAAAATTAGTGTTGATGAAATCAGAAATAATTCATTTTTTGACGTACTACCAGATAAGATGTGCAAAGAATATGTAAAAATTGCTGTAAAAGATAATGGTATTGGTATTGCTCCAGAAAATTTATATAAAGTTTTTGAACAATTTAAGCAGATAGAAAATTCTTTAAGTAGAAAAGTTGGTGGATCTGGACTAGGGCTTCCTATTGCTAAACGATTGATTGAAGCACATAAAGGTTTTATATGGCTAGAAAGTGAACTTGATAAAGGTTCTACATTTTATCTTGCTATTCCGTTGATGAATGAAAAAGAGATTTTTGAACTATCTCTTGAGCAAGATATTCAAAAAGCAAAAACAGAACGAGTTAATATTGCGCTTATTGGGTTAAAGGAAAATATTTTAGATCAAGGTTCTTTAATTGATAAAATATACTATGATGAAGTAATTAGAAAAACGAACCGTTTTAATGAATATATGAATGAAGAAAACGGAAAGCGTTATTACTATTTATATTCAGTTGATATGGATTCTTTTGTATTTGATTTTGAGATAAGAAAACTTGAAACATACATAAAGGAACAAAGGCAAGAACATCCTGAATATGATATAGTTTATACTGCGGTATTATGTCCACAAGATGGTGATACAGTAGATGAGTTAATTTTCAAACTAAATGATTTTAAAGGGGATATTAATGAAGAAAATATTGATAGTTGATGATGAAGCCGATATATTAGAAATTTTAAAATTTGTGTTAGAAGCACAAGGATATGAATGTGTTACTGCATCAGATGGTGAAACTGGGCTTAATCTTGCAAGAGAAATTAATCCAGACCTTATTATCCTTGATGTTATGATGCCAAAAATTAATGGTTATAAAATAAGTCGTTTGCTCAAATATGATAGTAAATACAAAGATATTCCAATATTAATGGTTACTGCTCGTTCTCAAGATGAAGATAAAATTATTGGGGAAGAAACTGGCGCAAATGAATATATTACAAAGCCTTTTCAAGTAGATTATGTTGTGGAAAAGGTTAAGAGTTATTTAGGATAAGTTTATGGAATTTGTTACAAACAAAACTCTTGAAAAATTAAAATATGACTTAGTTCGTGATGGATTAATTGGTTATGAAGAAATTGAAAAGGCCAATGAACTTGCACAATCTCAGAATGTGAATATTGGTCATATTCTTATAAAATCAGGTTTAATAACAGAAAATAAACTTTTAAAATTTTTAGAGAGCAAATTGCATATTCCTTATGTTGATTTGAAAGATTATGCATTAGATAAAAGATGTCTATCCTATATAAGTTTTAATGATGCTCAAAAATATAAAATAATTCCCCTTTTTAAAATAGAAAATGTTTTAACTGTTGCGATGGCAGATCCCCTCGATTTGTTTGCGATAGATAAAATTGTTGAAAAAACGGGTTGCGATATTGAACCAGTTGTAAGTGCAGAATCATCCATTTTAGATAAAATTGACGAATATTATCAAAGCGATAGTTCTGTTGGTGAAATAAATATGGAAGATGCTGCAACAGGCTTTGATTGGCAAGAAGAACTTCACAATGATGTTTTATCTGAAGAACATATTCAAATACTTATACGTTCTATTTTAAAACAGGCAATTTTAAACAATGTTCATGAACTATTTTTTGAACACGTTCCAAATGGGTTAAGTGTGAATTTTAGGATGAATGCTGAAATTGTTGATACTGGACAAATCCCATCAGTTTTGGTTGTTCCTTTTATATCAAAATTAAAAACACTTTCTAATCTAGATGCTGCTGTGTGTGAGTTACCTCAATTAGGCAAACTTATATTTAAGGTTGATGATATTATTCTAACTGCTAGCATTTCAGCATTTCCAACTATCAATGGCGAAAGAATTTCATTAAAAATATATAAACCACCAAAAAACATTGAAAAAACAAGTTTAACTTCAAGCCAAATTAGCACAATTAAAACGGAAATAGAGAAAGCAGGAATTATTCTTGTTTGTGGTTCTTCTTTGTCTGGCAAAACTCATGTTATATATTCTATTTTGTCTGACATTGCAAATTCAAACAAAAATATTATGACGATTGAGTCAATTGCTAAGTATAAATTAGAAAATGTAAATCAATGCGAATTGAATGAAAATATAGGCTTTAATATGGACAAAGCAATGCGTTTTATTGAGTTTCAATCGCCAGATTTGATATATTTTGAGGGAATAACTAGTAAATCAGCACTTGATTATTTTAGTTCTTTAGTATTTAAAGATAAAACGTTGATAACTGAACTATTGGCAGATAATATGGCTGATTTAAATAAAAAACTTTCTTATGATGATTTTGAAATGTTTAAACAGGTAATATCTTGCATTATTTTTGTTCATAATGCTCAGAGTATTGAGGTGTTTGATAAAGAAGAAATAAAAAGATTTACTGGAATTTCATAAAGTTAGAATAAATTTAGAATGTAACATTGTTTTAACATGTTTCCCTAAATTGGTCAAAATTTTTTTTTGATGTTTTAAGCCATTCATAGAGGGAATGGTTTCATGAAAATAAATAGTATCTCAATTAATCCGAATGTAAAAAATGTAAGTAGAATAAATAAAATCCCAAGAGCCGTTACAGTTCCTATTTCCGAAAAGCAAAAAGATACATCTGAATTTTTCAGATATTATATGGGACGTGAAATGGTTTCTTTCCGAGGTAGACCATTTAATGAAACAGTTAATAAAAATTGGTTCCAACTACCGAATGGATTTCAACCAGATGTATTTCAAGTAGATGCTGGTAAAGCATTGAATGAAAATAAAAACGTACTTGTTGAAGCACCGACAGGTACCGGAAAAACAGCGATTGCACAGTATGTGACATCAAAGAATATGAATGAGGGAAAAACCACATTCTATACAACTCCTTTAAAAGCATTGAGTAATCAAAAGTTAAATGAATTCCGAAATGTATGGGGTGAAGAAAACGTAGGGATATTAACTGGGGACAGAAGAGAGAATATCAATGCGCCTATTCTAATTATGACAACTGAAGTTTATCGTAATATGGCATTATCAAATATGTATGGTGCGGATAATCCGCTTATGCAAAATTTAGGTAGCGTTATATTCGATGAATTTCATTATTTAGGCGATGATTCAAGGGGCTCTGTATGGGAAGAGTCAATAATGCTTACTCCTCCGGATGTTCAAGTCCTAGGATTAAGTGCAACTATTGGTAATCCAAAAGATTTAAAAGATTGGCAAAGTGGTTTAAAAGGTGAGCCTATTGAATTAGTTTCAATGCCTGCTTCTGCAAGAGCAGTTCCGCTTACATATGGAAATATTTTCACTGACTCATATGAAGCAGAGCAAAAAGCTATTGAAAGAAAAATTAAAAAAACTGGCACTGCGCCAGAAATGCCGGCTGATTATAGATCGCCAAAACCAAAATTGAGCGACTTTAAAATGGCAGTTGATAAGTTGTCTCAAAAAGAACAATTACCAGCAATATTGTTTATTTTTAGTAGAAAGTTTTCTCGCGAATTGTTGGAATATTTAGGTAAAAATGGTGCTGATTTAACAAATGATGATGAAAAGAAAGAAATAGAAAGTATTGTAAATAAATATAGGGCAAAAGGCTATATTGGTGCTGATTTAGATATTGAAGCATTATCAAAAGGCTATGCTATTCATAATGCTGGTATAATTCCTGCACAAAAAGAGTTAATTGAGGAATTATTTCAAAAGAAACTTACAAAAGTCGTTATTGCTACAGAAACACTAGCGGCTGGTATTAACATGCCTGCGAAAACAGTTGTTATTTCTAGTCCGTTTAAACCAACAGATGCTGAAAATCCTGAAGAAGAAAGTGCAACAAGAACATTAACAGCAAATGAATTTAAACAAATGTCTGGTAGAGCAGGTAGACGTGGTATTGATACTCAAGGTTTTGTGTATACAATGCCTGTTGATAGACAAACAGAACAAGAGTTTTTATATCTAGAAGTTATGTCTTCTAATCCGCTTGTAAGTAATTATAATCCAGATTACGCATTTTTATCAGGTTATTATGAGTACAATGATGACGATGCAAAATTAAAAGATTTTGTTGGTAAGTCATTTTATGCTTATAGTGCTGACGATAAGGAAAAATTAGCAAAAACACAAGAACTTATTGATTTAAGCGAAAAAAGAACAAATGTTCTCTTAAGAAGAGGATTTTTAACTGAAGATGAAAATGGTTTAACTCCTACAGTAAAAGGCAATATGGCATCACAAATCAGAGGTTATGATGCGCTTACTATAGTAGAAGCTTTTGCCAGCAAAAAATTTGATGGTATCACTCCTGAATCATTAGCTATGATTGCAGGCGCTATGGCAAATCCTGCAAAACAAGCAGAAGGCGCTATTTCTATGGAAACTGATTTGGGTTATGTTTTTGAACCATCAGTAGATTACGTTGATAGCGTTTACAAAGATACTCAACATTCTTTATCTGTTAAATTGAAAAAACTCGGGCATGATATTTCCGAATTTGATAATTATCAAGATATGCTTGATTTTGTTAAAGGTATGAAAAAGCCTGATATTCCTGAAGAAGAAATGATAGAGGAACTTAAAATTCAAGCGGCTAGAAGAGCAAAAGTTTATACAATTACAAAACAAACAGGTAAAATGTCGCCTGCTGATGTTGTTAAAGCATTAAGAAAAGGCGAAGTTGTTCCATCTAAAGTATTGGAAGACCAATTGAAAATGGTGGAACAATATAAAAATAGAATTAGTACAGGAACAATTCCTGATTATATAGATAAACTTGAAGCAGACCTTAAAGCCAATAGTAGTGATGATAAAGGCAAAAAAGCAAAAGCACGTTTAGAGAAAAAATGTGATGAAATAAGAAAAGCAATTGATAATGCTCGTAATATGCAATATTTAGATATGCACGTTATGAATGCAATTGCTGATAATTATAGATTTTTACAAAAAAATTCACTAAGACAAGTAAAAGCAGATTATGCTTCTGCTGAACAAATGTGGATTAAATTAACTTCAAAAGATGCTATCATTAGTCAAATAGAAGCATTAAAAGATATGGAAGAATATCTTGCTGAACATGATGTAAAAGCTGATGGTTATGAAAATCTGGATAAAACAGAAAAATGTTTAAGAAAACTTCAACTTGAAGCACTCGAAAACTTCAAGATAGAAGGTGAAGAAGGCATTTTGCACAAGCCAGAAAGATATAGCAAAATCGGAGCGCAAGTTCTTTATAATTGGGCTTTATTAAACAAAATCAATTCATATAGTATGGCTAATTGGGAACAACTTTTAAGAATAGTTCCGACAGAAACTATGGATGAAGGTTCAATATATAGAAGCGTTCTTCAAACAGCTGATTTATTGGGACAAATGGCCGAAGTTGCACAAGCAGGTGTTCAAAACTCTACAGATGAAGCAGATAAGGAATATTATTCTAAATTGGGTAAATGTGCAGCAGAAGCACGTAACCTTCTTATTAAATATCCTGTTGAAGTTTAATATAGTCATTCTTTGAAAGAATTGTGATATAGAAATTTTGAAAGTGTAAGTAATAAAGTGTAAATGATGAATTTTCACTTTATTACGACACTAGATTAAAAAAAATTTTTTCTATAAAATGAAATTATCACCATTGGGAGCAAAAAGAATGACTTCTGTAAAATACAGGCTTTTTTCGAGTTTTGCATTGGCTTTAATTGGCTTCTGCTTGTGTTTTTTCTTTGCAGATAATGCAATAGGTTATTGTGGTGATGATGTTCAAATTATTCATCAATCGATAGTAGCTTTAAAAGACAATATTCAACAATTTATTAACGATTATACATATATGAATGCTAATAATGTTGATGTTGTTGCTACAAATGCTTATTCTTGGGGAACTTCTTTTATACTTGTACCTATATATAAGTTGTTTGGATTGGGAAATATATTGATGTTCAAAATAGTTATGATAATTTCATTTGCTGCATTTTTATTTATTTTTTCTTTATATTTATCTAAAAAAACAAATGTTATTGTTTCATCATTAATTACTCTTTTTATTGCTACTTGCCCATTTTTTATCACTTTTTCAAATGATATATTAAAAGATTTACCATTTTTATTAGTTTCTTTCATTTGTTTTATTGCAATTGATTCTTTTCTGAAAGAAGAAGTTCAAAAAAAACAGATACTATACTCATTATTTGTTTCATTAATGTTGTCCTTATGTGTTCTTTTTAGAGAAAATGGTGGCTTAATGGTTATCGTTTTGTTGTTTTCTCAAGTGGTAAGAATTATTCAAATAACAAAAAGTGAAAAAAAAATAGATAAATATACATATATATTATTTTTATTGCCTTATATTTTGACGGCAGGAGCATATTATTTAGTAAGTTCTAAGTATCCTACTTTTTATCAGAGTGAACTTTTAAATTATTCTCCAATGTCAATGGTGAAAATGACCTTGTATTATTTAAACCAGATTAAGACAGAATTTTTTAATTTAGGTAATATTTTTTCATTCATATTTTTAATTGGAATATTTTTTCTTTTTATTATTGGGCTAATAAAAAAATATAAGCAAGAATATGTTGCGGTGATTATGCTTTGTACTTTATTTGGGTATATTGTTTGCCCTGTTGAGCAAGGTATTAGATATATAATTCCGTTATTACCTTTTGTATTTATTTTTGTAGGTTTTGCCGTTGCATCTTTTAAATATTTGAATTTAAAATTGGCACTTTTATTATTAGTTGTCTTGAACGTATTTAATGTGTATTCTCTTTCAAAAATGAACCTTTTATTAAGATTTCAATATAAGGATGTTAATCACGGAGTTACAAGTGTTTCAGCAAAAGAATTATATAATTATATAAGAGAAAATACACCTCGGAATAGCAAAATAATATATTGGCACCCAAGAGCAATATATATGTATACAGGTAGATTGTCATTTCAAATTTCTGATAAAAAAGAAAAATTAAAAAACGCTGATTATCAAGTTAGCATTATTGGTGATGATAAACCTGGAAGTTTTTATGATAAAGAAATGTATGACTATACTGAAAAAACCTATGTTTCAGAGGCAGATGTGTATTTAATTCCAGTTTATAGAAATACAAATTATGCAATGTATAAGATAACAAAGGACAGCAAAAAGTGAAAACCATTGTTAGATTTGTATTGGGTTTATTAATTTTGATGGGATTTTATTATATTAGTTCTTTTGTTGTTAAACTATTAAATATCCCTTTAGCCCCAGCAATATTAGGTTTAATTCTTTTTTCTTTTGCATTGGTTGAAGGTTTGATAAAGGAAGAATGGATACAAACAACTTGTGATTGTTTGATTAAAAATATGGCAATGTTCATTGTTCCTTTTATGGGTGGACTTGTTTTGTATAAACATATGCTTGTAAAAAATTGGTTTGTTATTTTAATTGTTATTTTTGTTACAACAACGATAACCATAGTAGTTACAGGGCTATTTGTTGAATATGGTTTGAAGTATTTGAGGTTGTATAGAAAGCGTAAAAATAATGATTAATCCTTTGGGTATAGTAATAACTGTTCTATATTATAAAATTGCTGAAAAAATTAAAAAAATATCAATTTTTTCTAAAATCCCACCAATTGTCATTGCTGGAGTTATGCTAATTGCAACTTTGGAAATATTTGATATTGATTATGATATTTATAATGAAAGTGCAAAATATTTAACGATTATTCTTATTCCAGCAACGATTGCTCTTGGGTATCCAATATATAAAAATATAGAATTACTTAAAAAAAATAAGCGAATTATATACACAGGGTTTATAATAGCGGCTGTTATTGCAATATTGACAACGTATGTCGTTGCCAAAATGTGTAACACCGAATTTATTGTTATAGAATCAATGCTTCCAAAATCGGTCACGGCACCGATGGCTGTTGAAATTTCGAAGGGTATAGGCGCAATTCCAGAATTAACTGCTTGCATAGTTGCATTAACAGGAATATTTGGTGGTGTTTTTGGTCATAAAATTTTAAAATTGATAAAGGTTAAAAGTGATGTTGCTATCGGACTTTCGATTGGTGCGGCAAGCCATGTTATAGGAACCGCAAGGTGTATAGAAGAAAAAAGAGAAAGCCAAGTGGTAATGGCATCAGTAGCATTAGTAATTGTGGGGATTATAACTGCAATAATAATTCCGCTTTTTATATATTTAATAAAATAAAAAAGAAAACAACTATGCTGTTACAGTTGTATTGTGTTGAAAAGTTGTTATAATTATAGAAAAGGAGTACTTATGCATAAAAAAATCAAAACTAATTGGTGTTGCGGATGGGTGGGATTCTCTCTTTCTGAAGTATTGATTGCGTTAGTGGTTATTGGGATTGTAGCGGCACTTACTGTTGCAACAGTACACAAACAAATTAGGCGCGAACAGTATAGATCGGCTCTTTTTAAACAAATAAGTGTTGTAAATCAAGCCGCAATTAGATATAAATTTATTTACGGAGAAAACCCTCGTTGTGGATATTGGGAAAAAAGCCCGTATTCTGGGGCAAGATGTGTAAGTCGAGATAGTAATGGTCGTTGCACAAAATATGAAATGAGTGATGGTAGTTCTCTCCCATCTGATTATAATGGGATTTTTAATGATTGTGGTCAGTTATGGAAGTCATTTTATGAAACCATGGCACCTCAAAAAATATGCAGAACCAATGCTTATCT
Source organism: bacterium (assembly GCA_017403285.1). Taxonomy (GTDB): domain Bacteria; phylum Cyanobacteriota; class Vampirovibrionia; order Gastranaerophilales; family Gastranaerophilaceae; genus Avigastranaerophilus. The sequence continues at coordinate 15,554 of JAFQOI010000085.1, read as the reverse complement.
GAATGGGTGTATTCCAAAGTATAAGGGGAGAGATTCTTTGTATACTGGGAAAAATCCAGATGCATCTGATTATGATGTGAATGTTGCTACTTCTTCGGGAGGATTCATGCAAACAAATATATTGTCTGGTTCTGCTATTGTTTTAAGTGATGGTACAATAATCTTTACTTATTTGAAAGAAAGTGCTCAATATTTTGCTGTTGATGTAAATGGACATAGAGGACCAAATAAGTGGGGATTTGATTTGTATGTAATTCAGCCATATCATAAAAACGAAACAAGTCCTCCAAAATATAAATATACAAATTCCTTACTGGATTTCGGTGGTATTTCAGTTAAAAATATGATAAATTAGGTTATTATTCTATAGTTGAAAAGCAATCCATTTTTAATATGGGTTGCTTTTTTGATATCAAAAAATATGTAAATGCGTGAAGTAACGGATATTTCAAGGTTTGTCAAGGAATTTACTTAAAAATAAAGAAATATTACAAAAAAAATAAAAAATAAAAAAATAGTTGTTGACTCCCAATTATGTTTAACATAGACTTATCATGCTAAGTCATAAGGAAGGGTTGGCAAAAGAAAAACCGAGGCTCTGCTTTGGTAAGAGAGAGCCGAGAAAAGCCGAACTGACTTATAGAAGTAGAATGTAATACACAAAAGGAAGCGAAAATGAACGAAAGCAAGCAACAAAGAATCAGAGTTTGTTTGAAAGCATACGATCATAAATTAATCGACTTATCTGCTAGTAAAATAGTAGAAGTGGTTAAGAGAACGGACGCAAGAGTTGCGGGTCCTGTACCTCTTCCTACAAAACGTCGTTTATATTGTGTACTTCGCTCACCTCATGTTGACAAAAAGTCAAGAGAACATTTTGAGATGAGAATACACAAAAGAATCATTGATATTTATGATCCGACAGCACAAACAACAGAAGAATTAACAAGAATGGATTTGCCTGCCGGAGTAGATATCGAAGTTAAATTATAAGATTTAACAAACGCACATTACAATTTAATAGGAAACTCCTCATAAATTGAATGTGATCTACGAAGCAAGCAGATTAACGTAGCGCTCACAAAAGAAAGGTGAAATATGACACTTGGAGTAATAGGTGAAAAACTTGGAATGACACAAGTTTTCGATAAAGAAGGACTTGCCATTCCCGTAACAGTAATAAAAGTTGATCCGTTAACAGTAACACAAGTTAAAACTGTAGATTCAGACGGTTATAATGCTATTCAAGTTGGTATTGTTCCAGCGAAAGAAAAGCACTTAACAAAAGCTGAAATTGGACATTTTAAGAAAAACGGACTTGAAAATTTTAGACATTTACAAGAATTTAGATTAGATAATCCTGAAAATTATTCAGTAGGTCAAAAAATTGACTTAAGCATAATTGCAGAAGGCATCAAAGTAGATGTAACAGGAACATCAATCGGTAAAGGTTTCCAAGGTACAGTTAAAAGATGGAACTTTGGAAGAGGACCAATGGCTCATGGTTCTAAAAATCATAGAGAACCTGGTTCAATTGGTGCTGGTACAACTCCTGGCCGTGTAATTAAAGGTAAAAGAATGGCTGGAAATATGGGTAACGAAAGAGTAACTATTTCTAAACTTACTGTAGTAAGAGTAGATAGCGAAAACAATTTGTTACTAGTAAAAGGTTCAGTTCCTGGACCAGAAGGAAAATTGGTAACAGTAGTACCATCAAGAGTTAAATGGAACTAACTCAGAGTTCAATTAAAAGGAAAAAGAAATTATGACAAAAGAAGTTTCAATATTAAGTACAAGCGGAAAGCAAGTTGGTCAAATTGCTCTTGATGAAAAAGTATTCGGAGTAGAACCAAATTTGCACGTAATGCATATGGCATTAAGAAGACAATTAAATAACGCTAGAGGTGGAAATGCTTGTGCTAAAACAAGAGCAGAAGTATCTGGCGGTGGCAGAAAACCATGGAAACAAAAAGGTACAGGCAGAGCTAGAGCAGGTTCAATTAGATCACCATTGTTTGCAGGTGGTGGTGTGGTATTTGGACCAAAACCAAGAGATTATGCATTTTCTATGCCACAAAAAGCTAGAAGATTAGCATTAAAATCAGCACTCTCTGCAAGATTAGATAATACCGTTTTAGTTAAAGATTTTTCTGAAATAACAGAAGCTAAAACAAAAATGGTAGCAGAATCACTAAAAGCAATAAAAGCTGAAGGAAAAGTTTTAATCATTGCTAATACACAAGCGGCTGAAAATGGCCAATTAGAATTAGCAGCAAGAAATCTTCCAAATGTAAAAATCATTTTACCTTCAAACTTAAACGTAAAAGATTTACTTGAAGCAGATTGCTTAGTGATGACAGAGGCAGCAATATTAGAAATTACTGAAAGGTTGTCAAAATAATGAGTACAATGAAACAAAATAAAGAAAGATTATACGACATTATAAAAAGACCTATAATCACAGAAAAATCAATGACAGTTGCAGCATACTCACAATATACATTTGAAGTAGCAAAAGATGCAACAAAAGTAGAGATTGCACAAGCAATTGAACTAGCATTTCCTAACAGAAAAGTTACGAAAGTTAGAACGGTATATATGCCGTCACATGCAAAAAGAGTAGGATACTCGGTAGGAAGAACACAATCAAGCAAGAAAGCAATAGTAACGATTGAAGGCGATCCTATTGAAGAATTAGCAGGAGTATAACAATGGGTATCAGAAAAATTAATCCGACATCTCCGGGACAAAGAGGTATGACAAAAAGTGATTTTGCTGAAGTAACAACATCAACTCCAGAAAAGTCATTATTAAAACCAATAAGAAAAAAAGCAGGAAGAAATAACACAGGTAGAATTACTTGTAGACATAAAGGCGGCGGACACAAACAAGCATATCGTGTAATCGACTTTAAAAGAGACAAGTTCGGAGTACCTGGTGTAGTAAAGACTGTTGAATATGATCCAAATAGAAATGTAAGAATTTCATTAGTAGTATATGCTGATGGTGAAAAGAGATACATTTTAACACCAAGTGATTTAAAAGTTGGTGATACTGTTGTATCTGGTCCAGAAGCTGAAATACAAGTTGGAAACGCAGTTCCATTAGAATTAATTCCTTTAGGTACAATAATCCACAATATCGAATTAATTCCTGGACGTGGTGCAAAATTAGTTAGAACTGCAGGCGGAAGCGCACAGTTAATGGCTAAAGAAGGCAATTACGTAACACTAAAAATGCCAAGTTCAGAAATGAGAATGGTAAGAAAAGAATGTTTAGCAACAATTGGCGTTTTAGGCAATGCTGAATTCAAAAATATGAAAATCGGTAAAGCTGGTCGTACACGTCATCTTGGTATTAGACCTACAGTAAGAGGGGTTACAATGAACCCTTGTGATCACCCACACGGTGGTGGTGAAGGTAAAACAGGTCCAGGTGGTAATCCAAAAACTCCTTGGGGCAAACCTGCTTTAGGTCGAAAGACAAGAAAAGTTAAAAAATCGACAAGTAAATTAATTGTCAGAGCAAGAAAACGCTAATAGAGGAGAAAATTAATGACACGTTCACTTAAAAAAGGCGTATATGTACACGATTCTTTAAAAAAGAAAATCGATAAATTAAACGAAAATAAAGAAAAGAAAGTAATCAAGACATGGTCAAGAGCGTCTATGATTACACCAGAAAATCCTGACATGGTAGGGCATACGATTGCCGTATATAATGGAAAAACACACGTTCCAGTATATATATCAGAACCAATGGTAGGACACAGATTAGGTGAATTCGCACCTACAAGAATGTTCAGAGGCCACGCAGGTCAAGATAAAACAGCGAAAAGGAAGTAGATTATGGAAGCTAAGGCAAGACAAACAGACATAACAATGCCAGCAAGAAAATTACGCAGAGTAATCAATCTTGTAAGAGGCAAATCAGCAGCAGAAGCATTAAGCATGTTGAAATTTATGCCATACTTTGCAGCTCGTGTAGTTGAAAAAAACATAACTGCGGCAGTGGCTAATGCGACAGAAAAGTTTGGTGCGACAGCAGAAGCATTAAAAGTTTCTGAAATATATGCAGATGAATCAAGAACTCTAAAAAGAGCGAAACCAAGAGCTCAAGGCAGAATGTATGCAAGAGTTAAGAGAACATCTCATTTAACAGTTAAAGTAACAAACGAATCAAAGTAGAAGGTAATAAGACATGGGACAAAAAACACATCCAACCGGATTTAGAGTAGGTATAATTCAACCTTGGTTTAGTACATGGTTTGCAAAAAAGGACTATCCTGAATTTGTGGCTGAAGATGCTAAAATCAGAAAATTTGTTAAAAAGAGATTATACGCTGCTGGTATATCAAGAATCTTAATTGCGAGAAAAGCTCAAAATGTTACCGTAACTGTAGTGACAGCTAAACCTGGTGTAGTAGTTGGTCGTGGCGGTCAAGGTATTGATGAATTAAGAGCAGCAGTTGCAAAATTAATAAATAAGACAGTAACAATTGATGTAGTTGAAGTTGCAAGAGTTGATGTAGATTCTCAATTATTAGCAGAATCAATAGCACTTCAATTAGAAAAACGTATTGCATTCAGAAGAGCAATGAAACAAGCAATGCAAAGAGCAATGAGAGCAGGCGCTCAAGGTATCAAAGTTATGGTATCTGGAAGATTAGGTGGTGCTGAAATTGCAAGAAGCGAATGGGCTAAAGAAGGAAGAATTCCTCTTCAAACATTGAGAGCAAACGTTGATTATGGTTTTGCAGAAGCAGATACTATAATGGGTAAAATCGGCGTAAAAGTTTGGGTATTCAAAGGAGACTTAATGCCTGGAGAAATGGCTGATCAAAACATTAAGGCAAAAAAAGCTGGTGCAAATAACTATGATGAAAAACCAGTTGGTGCAAGAAGAAAGAAAAAAGCTTCAGCACAAGCTGTTCAAGAACAAGCAGAGTCAGTAGACTCAAGTGAAAATAACTAAGTAAATGATGAAATTAGGAGCGAAAAACTACTATGTTAATGCCTAAGAAAACTAAATATCGTAAGATGATGAAAGGCAGAATGAAAGGCCATGAGACACGTGGAACCAAATTAGAATTAGGTTCATTCGGACTTCAAGCGCAAGATCCTGCTTGGATTACATCAAGACAGATAGAAGCCGCAAGACGTGCAATGACACGTGAAATCAAAAGAGGCGGTAATGTATGGATAAAGATATTCCCAGATAAACCAATTACAGCAAAACCTGCTGAAACTCGTATGGGTAAAGGAAAAGGAAACCCAGAATATTGGGTAGCTGTTGTAAAACCGGGAAGAATTCTTTTTGAGTTAGACTATCCCCAAAGAGAAGTTGCTATTCGTGCACTTGAACTTGCTGCACAAAAACTTCCGATTAAGGTTAAAATTGTTGAGAAAACAGGTGAATAACTATGAAATTAGAAGAAATCAAGGAAAAGTCAGTACAAGAACTTAATGAACTTATTGTTGATTCTAAAAAACAATTGTTTGAAATCAGATTCAAAAAGTTCACTAATAAGTACGAAAATACAACTGATTTGGGAAGAGCAAATTCTCAAATGAAAGAATTAAGAAAAACTATTGCGAGAGCAAAGACTGTAATTAATCAAAAAAATGAGGTTAAGTAGAAATGCCTAAGAAAGAAAGACAAGGTGTTGTAGTAAGTAATAAAATGGATAAGACAGCAGTTGTAAAAGTTGCTTCTTATGCTCAACATCCAAAGTATAAAAAAATTATAGAAACAACTAAAAACTACAAAGCACATGATGAACTAAATCAATGTAGTGAAGGTGATATTGTAAAAATAGTTGAATCTAAACCGATTTCAGGTGGCAAACATTGGATTGTTTCTGAAATTGTTGAAAAAGTAAAATAACGACAAGTTAAGATAATTTCAAAGGATGAAATAAAATGATACAACAAGAAACAAGATTACAGGTGGCAGATAATACAGGTGCAAAAGAACTGTTATGCATTCGTGTAATGGGCAGTTCAAACAAAAAATATGCACATGTAGGAGATGTTATAGTAGCGACAGTAAAAGATGCTACACCTAATATGGCTGTTAAAAAATCTGAAGTTGTTAAAGCGGTTGTAGTCAGAACAAAAGCTGATATCAAAAGAGCAGACGGCAGTGTAATCAGATTTGATGAAAATGCAGCAGTAATAATTAACAAAGACGGTAACCCAAGAGGTACTCGTGTATTTGGACCGGTTGCCAGAGAGCTTAGAGACAAGAACTTCATGAAGATTATTTCTCTTGCTCCGGAAGTAATTTAGGAGAGGTAACAATGAGAACTAAGAAATCGGTTGAAAAACACCCTATACATGTAAAAAGCGGAGACAAAGTTGTAGTTACTTCAGGTAAAGACAAAGGTAAAGTAAGTTCCGTAAAAAAAGTTATCAAAGCAGAAAATAAAGTTGTTGTTGAAGGTGCTAATATTGTAACAAAAGCACAAAAAGCGCAAGGTGGAAATCAAGGTGGTTTAATAAAAGTTGAAGCTGCAATGGATTCTTCAAAGGTAATGTTATATTGCCCTGCTTGTGAAAAAGCAACAAGAGTTAAATATGATGTAATTGATAACAAAAAAGTTCGCGTTTGTAAAAAATGCGGTGAAAAACTAGACTAATAATTAATTGGTATGGGCATTTCGAGAGGAAATGCATTCTACCGGAAGGAAAAGGAAAATGACAACATTAACAAAAAACTTAAAACAAAAATTCAATGAAGATGTAAAAAAAGTTCTTCAAGAAGAATTTAAATACGAAAATGTTCATCAAATCCCTAGACTAAGCAAAATTGTTTTAAACATGGGCGTTGGTGAAGCATGTCATAACTCAAAATTAGCTGAAACCATCGTTAATCAGTTAACAAAAATTGCAGGACAAAAAGCATTATCAACAAAAGCTAAAAAATCAATCGCTGCATTTAAATTAAGAGAAGGTATGCCTGTAGGTGCGATGGTAACCTTAAGAGGCGAAAGAATGTATGACTTCTTACAAAAACTTATTTGTGTAGTATTACCAAGAATTCGTGACTTTAGAGGTGTAAGCACAAAGAGTTTTGATGGAAGAGGAAACTATACATTAGGTTTAAAAGAGCAGTCTTTATTCCCAGAAATTTCTTATGATGAACTAGATGCAGTTCATGGTATGAACATTTCAATAATAACAACTGCTAACACAGATGAAGAAGCAAGAGCACTTTTAAGAGCGCTTGGAATGCCATTCAAAAAGTAATAAAGGAGTAAAAACGTGGCTAAAAAAGCAATGATGGATAAAGAGCTAAAAAGAGAAGCATTAGCAGCAAAAGGAAAATACCCAAGAGTAAGACTTCACAACAGATGCTCAATTTGTGGACGTCCTCACGGATTCCATAGAGACTTTGGTATTTGCAGAATATGCTTAAGAAAAATGGCTCACCAAGGTTTATTGCCAGGCGTAGTAAAAGCAAGTTGGTAGTGATTTCCCTAAGGGCAAGTTAGGCTTACCCAACCAAGTGAGAGCAAGGCAAATGACTGTGAAGTGAAATAAGATACTTGCTCAAGAAAGAGGAAATACAAAACTAGAAATTCTGCAAAACGAAAGAAATTTCAAGAAAAGAAAGCAATTAGATGGCTTTTCTATACTGCCGATAAATTCGAGTAAGTAGTAAAAAGTAAAGGAAAAACAAAATGAATACAGATCCAATAGCAGATATGCTAACAAGAATCAGAAATGCTAATATGGTATCTTTAACAGAAGTTGAAATGCCAAGTTCAAAGTTGAAAGTAGAATTAGCAAAATTATTAAAGTCTGAAGGTTATATTGAAGAATATGCAGTAGTTGAAAAAGAAGGTTCAAACTTCAAGACATTAAAAATCACATTGAAGTATGATGAAAAATCAAAACCTGTTATTTCAAACTTAAAAAGAGTTTCAAGACCAGGTTTAAGAAATTATTGTAAAGCAAAAGATATACCTCAAGTTTTAGGCGGAATGGGTATAGCAATTATATCAACAAGCAAAGGCTTGTTAACCGACAGAAGAGCAAGAAAAGAAAATGTTGGTGGCGAAATTCTTTGCTTTGTATGGTAAGTTTTTCAAAAGGTATATAAGGCACTGCTAAGTAAACCGAAAGAAGAATTTAAAGTTAGATAAGAGTAAATAACAAAAATTGGAGATAAAAAAATGTCACGTATAGGCAAATTACCCATAGAAATTCCAGAAGGAGTTGAGGTAAAAATAGAAGGACAAGTAGTTACTGCAAAAGGACCTTTAGGTACTGAAACAGTTGAAATTCGTCCAGAAATAAAATTGGTAAAAGAAGGCAATACAATAGTAGTAACAAGAGAAAATGACGAAAGAAGAGCTCGTTCATTACATGGTTTATCTAGAACTCTTGTTAACAATGCAATTCAAGGTGTAAAAAACGGATTTACAAAGAAACTTGAAATCGTTGGTGTTGGTTATCGTGCTGCTATGAATGGTAACACACTAAACTTGGCTTTAGGTTATTCTCATCCAGTAGATATCGTTGCACCAGAAGGCATCAAAATTACTGTTGACCAAAACACAAAAATTACAATCGTAGGACCAAATAAACAAGCAGTTGGTGATATTGCTGCATTAATTAGAAGCAAGAGACCACCTGAAGTTTATAAAGGAAAAGGTATTAAATACGAAGGTGAATACATCAGACGTAAAGCTGGTAAAACAGGTAAGAAGTAGATTTTCATAGGGTGTAGTTGAGCGAATGCAAACGAACCTGAGAGTAATAATCTAAGAAGATAACAATTAAGTAAAAGCCAATATAAACCCTTGTTATTTACAAGAAGGTTTGGGTGAAAGGAAAGAAAAATGATTAAACAAGTAAACAAAAAAGAAGCAACACAAAAACGTCACAGAAGATTGAGAGCGAAATTATCAGGAACAACTGAAGCTCCAAGATTAGCTGTATATAGAAGCACAAAACACATTTATGCTCAAATTATAGATGATGTTAAAGGTGTAACTATCGTATCTGCATCTTCTATCGATAAAGATATGAGAAAAGATATTGCTCACGGTGGCAATATTGAATCTGCAAAAGCAGTTGGCGAAGCAATTGCGAAGAAAGCTTTAAAAGCTGGCGTTAAAGACGTTGTATTTGATAGAGGCGGATTTTTATATCACGGAAGAGTTGCTGCATTAGCAGATGCTGCAAGAGAAGCTGGTTTAAATTTCTAATTCTCAAAATAAATAGTAAAAAAGGATTGAGTATTAACTCAATCCTTTTTTTAATTCAATTAAATCATTTATATCTTTATCTGATAACATTTTTGCGCCACCAAGGAAAATAGTATTCAGTGAAACGTGGGCATAATATTCTGCGGTTTCAAGTTTAGCAAAAGCTTTTTCTATTGTATCGGCGATAGCGATTGCACCATGATTTGCCATCATCACAACGTCTTTATCTTTTAGGTATTTAACGGTATTTTCTACTAACTTTTTTGATGATGGCATTGCATATTCTGCTACTGGAATTTCTTCAAAATAGAGAATATTTTCTGACATAATCGGTTCTTTTAGTGTTTTATGACAAGCAGCAAATGATGTTAAATATACAGGATGGGTGTGTATAATGGATCTTATTTCTGGCCTTTGTTTGTATATTTCAACATGAAGCATTTTTTCTGAAGAGGCTTTTTTGTTTTCTTGTTCGTTTCCTTCAAAATCAATTAAAACCACATCTTTTTCATCAAGATTTCCCAGTGATGAACCGGATGTTGTAATTAAAATTCCTTTATCGGTTTTTATACTCAAATTTCCAGATGTAGCGATGGTTAGATTCTTTTTATATAGTTTTTTACCAAGTTTAATAATTTTTTTCTTTTCCATAAATACCTCTTTATGTGTTTAATTCTATCAAATTTTTCAATGTCTGGCATATTGTTATATAATGAAAATATGTTTATAAAGAAGTTAGGGATAAAAAATTTTAGAAATTATGCTGAGTTGGAGATAGAATTTAACTCCAACAAGATACTTTTTGTCGGAAAAAATGCGCAAGGTAAAACAAATATTCTTGAGGCAGTGTATTATCTTTCAACTTTAGATTCTTTAAGAGCAAAAACAGATGCGGAACTCATTAAATGGGGAGAGAGTTTTTGTTCATTAAATGCAGAAATTAAAAAATTTGATATAGATGTAGATATGGATGTTTTAATTAATCCTCCAAATAGAAAACAATTAAAAATTAATGGAATTAAAAAGAGTAAGTCATCGGAGTTTATCAGTAATATTTCTACAGTTTGTTTTACGACGAATGATTTATTGCTTTTAAGAGGGAGTCCTGATGATAGGAGAAAATGGTTAGATTTAGCTATTAGTCAAATTTTTCCTGCATATGTTGAGCGTTTAAATAAATATAATAAAATCAGGACTCAAAAGAATAATTATTTAAAGGATATTAAATGTAATATTAATGCTGATACATCTGTTTTAGATGTATGGAATGAGCAATTAGCAATAACTGGAAGTAATATTATTTTTATTAGATTAAATTTTCTATATGAACTACAAAAACTTGCGAAAGATAAGCATAAACAAATTTCTAATAGTGAAAATCTTGCGATTGTGTATGATTCTTTTATAACTGGCAATGTAGATTGTAGTTCAAAATTTGAGCATAATAATGAATATATACTTGAAAATTTCAAGCAAAAACTTGAAGAAAAAAAAGCTGAGGAAATTATCCGAGCGCAGTCCGTTGTTGGTCCGCACAGGGATGATATTTCCTACTTTATAAATGAATTTGAAGCGAAAAAGTATGCATCTCAAGGTCAACAAAGAACAATAGTTCTTTCATTGAAGTTAGCAGAACTTGCATTGATTAAAGATAAAATTAATACAAATGCTATTTTGCTTTTGGATGATGTTCTTGCTGAACTAGATGATTTAAGGCAAAATTTTTTACTAGATGCAATAGGCAGTGAAACTCAAACAATAATAACATCGGTAGATACACTACATTTTAAAGAAGAATATTTAAAAGATGTTGAAATTTTTGAGATTAAAAACAATACCGTTTATCCAAGAGAAGTTTAGTTATATTTGCTATTTGTTTTACTGTTCATTTCTCTAAGATTGTCGTTGATAGACATGACTAAATAAATCATAAAAAATGCGACAACAAAAGCAACAATTCCGCCCCATAATGATAATAAACCTGCCCACATGCCTTGATTCATCATAACCATAATTCCTGAAAAAAGAACTCCAATTAAGGTGAAAAAAGCAACGATATTTACAATAAATCCACCATATTTAACAACAAAATTTTTCATAAAATAGTCCTTTCAAATTTAATACGTTTGAAATTATAAATTTAATTTAATCGAAAAAAATCGGTAAATTAGGCATATTTTGTTGTTATTATGACCATTTTCAAAAATGTATCAATTTTGTCATAAAACATATTAAAGAATAATTATTTTTTATATATTTGAAAGTAGAGAGTGTTTTAAACAACGGAACAGAAAGTAGATAAGTATGAATATTTTTTCAATATTGACTCTCATAGGTGGATTGGCTTTCTTCCTTTATGGAATTTCTGTTATGTCATCCGGACTTGAGAAAATTGCGGGAAGTAAACTTGAGCGTTTATTAAAGAAAATGACGTCAAGTCCTTTAAAAGGATTGTTATTAGGTACTGGTATTACGGCGGTAATTCAATCATCATCAGCCGTAACAGTAATGCTCATTGGGCTTGTAAATTCAGGGATTATGGATTTATCTCAAACCATTAGCATAATTTTTGGTACAAATATTGGTACTACTGTGACAGCATGGTTGTTGAGTTTAACTGGCATTCAAGAAAATGCTTCATTTGTTTTGAAACTTTTGAAGCCTGAGTCATTTACACCAGTTCTTGCTTTTATAGGCATTTGTATGATTATGTCTGCAAAGAGTATAAAGAATAAAAGTATTGGTTCTGTAATGGTTGGTTTTGCAGTTTTGATGTGTGGTATGGATTTAATGTCAGATGCAATGATGCCTTTATCAGAACAAGAAAGTTTCAGAAATACGATGGTAGCTTTTAAAAATCCGGTTTTAGGATTTTTAGTAGGGGTTATTATAACTATGCTTTTACAAAGTTCATCGGCGTCAGTTGGTATTTTGCAGGCATTAAGTTTAGTTGGTGGTGTTTCTTGGGGTGTTGCAATTCCAATTGTTATGGGGCAAAACTTAGGAACATGTATTTCTGCAGTGTTGGCTAGTATTGGTGTTGGTACAAATGCAAAAAGAGTTGCAGGTATTCATGTAATATTTAACTCTCTTGGCGCGTTGATTTTATTACCATCATTTTATTTCTTGAATTGGTTATTTAAATTTAAATTTGTGGATATGGATATTTCTCCTGCAGGAGTTGCATTAGTTCATACACTTTATAACTGTCTTACCGTAATATTATTATTTGGATTTATGAAGCAAATTCAAACACTTGCAGTGAAATTTGTTAAAGAATCTAAGAAAGATTCTGAGAATAAAGTCTTCTTGGATGAGAGATTGTTGAATACTCCTTCATTTGCACTTGAAGAATGTTTTAATAAGACAGTAAATATGGCAGAAATTGTTCAACATAATTTTGTTACTTCAACAAAAATGTTGAAGAGCTTCCATCGTAAAAAAGCTGATGAGATTGTTGAAAATGAAATCACTATTGATAATTATGAAGACCAATTAAATTCTTATATGTTAAAACTTTCAGCAAAAGAATTAACAGAAGAAGATAATAACAGAATTTCTCATTTAATGCTTGCAATTGGCGATTTTGAAAGAATGGGCGACCATGCATCTCATATTTTAAAATTAGCGGATAAATTAAATGAATCAGATGGTAAATTTTCTGATGAAGCCATTGATGAAATCAAAATATTAGTAAATGCAGTTGGTGAAATTTTTGATATGTCTCTAGAGTGTTTTAAATCTAATAATTTAGAACTTGCTCAAAAAATAGAACCGTTAGAAGCGGTAATTAAAAAAGGTGTGAGAAGAGCAAAAAACAATCACATTATTAGACTTAAAGCAGGTCAATGCAGCGCAGAAAGAAGTTTTATTTTTTCTGATTTGTTAAATGATCTGAGAAGAATTGCTGCTCACTGTGGAAACATCGCAACGGGTGTAATTCAACTTTATGATAGTACAATAAATAAACATGAGTACAATCACAGGAATAAAGATGAAGACCTTGAATTCAAAAATAGGTATAAAGACTATAAATTGAGATATAAAGTTGTTAAAAGAAAAGAATAAGTCTAAGTATACTAAAAAGTGATTTAATTCTTTTTAAATGATGTAACAAAAATTAAAAACAACCGATGAATTTATCAATTTTTCATCGGTTGTTTCTTTTATCGGTGTATGAACGTAGATAATATAAATCAAGTAGGATTTATTGGTTCTAAAAATCCTAAAAATATGAAGGAAGTAGCAGTGAAGTCAACAACCAAGACTTCAGATACGGACGCTTGTTTATGCCAATGTTCATATAACTTGGGGTTGTTAAACATTAAAAAATCAAAAGATGACATGATTAACGAAGCTGAAGCGTTTGCAAAACAATTTATAAATGAGGGTGAAAATATTGGGCGTACTAATATAAAATTGTCAGAAAAAGAGACAATTGTAAGAACACGAATAGGAACACCAATTGAAGGATTTCCTGATTTATACAATTATGATACATACCTTAGTTTTTATTTTGATGAAAATAAAAAAATAGACAAGGCTTTTAAATATAATTCAAAAACAAATGAAATTGATGTATATTCTAAAGATGGGGAACTTATTCATCATTATACAAAAGAAGATAGAGAAGCACTTTATTATTATAAATATCATCCTGATGCTATTCACAGAAAATTAAGGGAAGATAGAAATATTTATTCAGGTAGTTTCTTATCAGAAATGTTGGAAATGTTAGATAAACTTGAGCGTTTGTTTGAAGATGAGTCAAAAGTTTTTAGAACAAACGAAGATAGAATTTTATACAGAGCTTTGCAGAATAATTTAAGTGAACATGAAGTTGTGGAATTGAGTACAATTGGTGGAGTTTATACAGATAAATCATTTTGTTCAACAACTGAAGATTTGGATGTTGCAAAACGTTTTTGGGGCGGTAATCCAATATTAAAAATTAATGTGCCAAAAGGTACAAAATATATGGATGTTGAACGATTATTTAATGTGGATCGTGAGCATTGGAAAGAAAAGGAATTACTTTTAGATAAAAATTCTAAATTTCTTGTAACGGGTTTTGATGAAAAAAATAATATTATAGAAGTTGATTATATTGGTTAATTTCTTTTTGATCCTTGATATGAATTTCTTTCTTTTAAAAGATTATCTATTTTATTTAGTACTACGAATTTTTTACTAAGCCATGCAGGAGCGAGCATGTTTGGTTTTAATCCATTGCCCGCTAATCTATGAATAGTTACTTCTGGTGGTAAATATTCGAGAAAATCACATGCCGTTTCAACATATTCATCTTCTTCCATCATTGGGATTTTTCCCTGATAATATAATTTAACAAGTCGAGTATTATTTAAAACGCACAATAAATGTATTTTTACTCCATTTATCCCTAAATCCCCCAAAACCTTCGCTGTTTCGAGCATGTCTTTTTTTGATTCGTTTGGCAAACCTAAAATTACATGTGCACATATATTTATGTTTCTTTTTTGAGTTTCTTTTAATGCGTTTACGAATGTTTGGAAGTCATGCCCACGATTTATAAATTTTAAAGAGCGGTCATGAATACTTTGAAGTCCATATTCAAGCCAAACATAATGTTTTTTTGTGTAATCACCAATTAAATCAAGTTTTTCTTCATCAACACAGTCAGGTCTGGTTCCGATGTTCATGCCAATAACATCTTCATGACTTAATGCTTGGTCATAAATATTTTTTAATTCGCTAACTGGCTTATATGTGTTTGAATAAGCCTGAAAATATGCTAAAAACTTTTGTGCTTTATATTTTTCTTTTGAAAGTTTGATTCCACAATCCAATTGGTCTTTAATAGAAATTTGATTTGAATATAATTGCGAAAAACTACCGCCGTTATCGCAAAAAATACAGCCCTCATCAGAGATTGTTCCGTCACGATTCGGGCATGTAAAACCTGCATCTAAAGTAACCTTATAAACTTTAACCCCATATAGGCTTCTTAAGTGGTCACTAAATCGATTATACCTTATTTCGGTATTATTAAAAAACATTATTCTTCTGTTTTATCCTCAACAACTGGGTAAACATAATGTTCACCACAATTAGGACAAACAACTTCTTGTTGTTTTCCTTCTTCAACTACAGCAACTTCAAATAAACATTTACATCCAGATTGAACGCATCTGATTGCCCATGTAGGTCTAACGATTCTAGCCATAAAAATATCCTTAATAATCTAAAATGTGCCTATACATAATATAATATTTTATATTATAGTGCAAATCATTAACTTTTATGAAGAGCCAAAACACTTGCTACTCTAAGGATTTGAGAAAAGTAAAAAAATATT
>JAFQOI010000084.1 GCA_017403285.1 bacterium | reverse complement strand
GTTCTTTTTCTGTAATTTCTTTGTTCTCAAATAGTGATTGTAATTCTTTAAAAAATACTACGGTAGTATTGAATCCATTTTTTGACAAATGATTTGCTAATTGACGAATGCCCAGTCCTTTTTCAAGATAAGGCATTATCAGCAAAATATTATTATTTGCAGTAGTCATTTTCTGTACCTAATTACACTGTCTGTGTTTTATAAAGTATATCATATTAATTATTTATTTTTATTTTAGTAAAGAAAATTTTTAAGCTTTCTATAATGTTCCCTTTTTTATTGTTTTTACATTCACAAAGTCTGTTTGTGTTTGAATATTTTTCTTTTAATTTTTTAATTTTTTTACAGTTTTTATCTGCATTTTTTGAAAGTTTTATTATTTCTTTTCTTATTTCTGGGAATTGTGTTAAATAAATCAAATCTGCCCAGACGGCTTTCTTCGATTCTTCTCCATAATACCCTTTATTTGTTCCATAAAAAATTTTTAATTGTTCTTTTTCAGATGCGTTGAAATATTCTTCAAGTTCTTCTTTTGTATAGATTTGTTTTTCTATAGCAATTTCTATAATATCTGTTCCTGGAAGAAACCCTAATCCATGTATATTTAATTTAAATGGGTGCTCTAGTTGCAAACAAAGATCGAAAGTTTCTTTTATTTCCTTTAAACTTTCCAATGGATGGCAAATCATTAAATCGTAGTATACTTCTGGTATTTTTAATAAACTTATTATTTTACTTCCTTGAATGATTTGTTCATTTGTTTCTTTTCTTCTGAAAATATTATTTCTTACGTTAGGGGAGCCAGATTGAAAACCGACAACAATCCTTTGTAATCCTGCTTCTTTGAGCATTTCAATGATATGTTCTTTTATTACTAATGGATGCCCCCAAATATGAAAGGGAAGATTTATTTCTTTCTTATATCTTTTTACAAAATCTTCTATCCATCCATTCTCATTTGAAAAGACTTCATCCCAAAATCTTATTTCTTTTATTCTTGGATTTTTTTCTATTGCATCTAATAATTCTTCCATTACATTATCTACGCTTCTAAACCTAAGATATCGACCTTTACCTTTATATAGTTCTCTGAATTTTGATGAATAGCAGTATGAACAATTAAAAGGGCAACCACGAGAACAAGTTAGTTCATAAAATTCAGTATTCAATTGAGGATCACCTTCTATTAGTTTATTACCATCAATTAAATACATATTGTTTCCACCAATTATGGGATATCCAATTTCATCTAAATCTTGTACGGCATTGTCTATTTCATTTTGTATGTATTCACCATTTTTATTGTAGAAACATAGATTTGAAATGTCTTTCCAATCTTTATTTTCTTGAAGTGCTTTTGCTAGTTTTACTATTGGTATTTCGCCTTCTCCACGCAAAACAATATCGCATAATTTTGCGCATTCTTTGTGCATAATTGTTGGGTAGGCTCCACCTATAACCAAAGGTGCACTAATTTCTTTTCGTATTATATCAATAATTTTTTTTATTTCATTTAAAGTAAATGAACTTAAAATACTTAAACCAATAAACAAGTATTTTTCTTTTTTTATTAGTTCTTTTAATATGTTAATTTCTTCCTTTGTCACTGGTTGTGTTTCATAAATATTGCCTTTTAAGAAAACAATTTTTGTATCGAATCCATTCTTTACTAAATAATTCGCAAGATATCTAACGCCAGGTGCTTTTTCATTATACATTGTTAATAATAGTACTTTGTTATTTTCCATTTAAAAACCTTTGCCTCAAAAATAGTATAATATAATTTAATTTGAATAGAAAATTATTTAGAATACAATTCTTTTGCAAGTTTATTAAAATACCTATACTTTATCTCGTTTTTTATTTTATTAAAAATATTTTCTTTCTCCGTTTTAATAATTTCACATTGTGAGAAAAAAGAATACATTTCTGTTGTAAATCCACTCGCTTTTGCTATTTCCTCGTATTTTTTTCCTATATTTAGCAATGTATAATCTATATTATGGTTTAATAATCTAGAATATCTGGCATCTACATCAATAATTATATTTTTTACCCCAACATCTTTTGCTATTTTTAAGAAATTTTTAAATTCTTTCAAATTGTCATTTATCGTTGGGATGATGATATATTTTAAAGATACTTCATTTCTTTCTGTTCCTTTTGAAGCATATCGTTTTATATTTTCAACAACTTTTTCAAATGCATCAACTCGCTTTATTTTTCTGTATGTTTGCTTTGTTCCTGCATCAATTGAAACTATTATTCCAGCATTGCCTTGTTTTATTGCAAGATCTAATTTATCTGAAAATTTAATTGCGTTAGTTGGAATGTATACGTTGGCAAATCCAGAAAGTGCAAATTCTTCCAAAAGATTGTCGCATTCTTTGTATATTGTAAATTCACCCCCACCGATGTGCAGTTCTACGCCTTTTTCTATGATGCCTTGCTTTTTTAGGTCTCTTAATACTGGTAAAATTTCATATACATCATTTGTTCTTTCTTCTTTTTTTAGATTGTTAGAACAGTATATGCAGTCTGCATTGCAGTGACTGAAATGAGTTATAGTAATTGAATTTATATATTGCTTTTCTTCCCAATCTTTTTCTTCTATTTTATAGCAATTTAAACATTCTCTTGGGCAGTTCCCTTGCTTAAATATATAATTAAATTCGTTTATTTTTTCAAATAATCCCTTTTTTGATAATAGTTCACCATTATAATTATGTATTATAGTTGGGGGATGGCCACCATTGATTTGATCGTTTGGCGAAAAACAGCAGGAAACTAAATCATTGCAAAAGAAACACAAGCCATGTTGTATTAAATTGCAAGATTTATATTTCATATTTCCTCTTTAATTAAAATTGTTTTAAAATATTTGCCATTTCAATAGCAGATTTTGCTGCTTCAGAACCTTTGTTTCCTGCCTTTGTTCCTGCTCTTTCAATTGCTTGTTCAATGTTGTCGCAAGTTAAAACACCAAAAATAACAGGAATACCAGTTTCTAAAGAAACAGAAGCAACACCTTTAGATACTTCTGCGGACACATAATCAAAATGAGCAGTTGCGCCCTTTATTACGGCTCCAAGAGTAATTATTGCTGCATATTTGTTCGTTTTTGCTGCTTTTTTTGCAATAAGTGGTATTTCAAATGATCCAGGTACCCATATAATATCAATATTCTTTTCGTCAGCACCATGTCTTTTTAGTTCGTCTATCGCTCCAGATAATAGTCTTGAACCTATAAATTCATTGAATCTTGCAACTATTATGCAAAATTTTTCATCTTTTACTGTTAACATTCCTTCTATTATATTTGACATAATGCCTCCAAAATCTTTTTACTTGATTTTACAATACTAATGAAAATTATTAAACTTATATAAAAAATAATTTACATCTTTTTTAAGAAATGTTTGTATATTTCGACAAATGCTTTATCTCTTATTAGTTGTGCGGTTAATTTTTCTTTGTTTTCAAATTTAATTTGTTCTCTTATCTTCGTAACAAAAGAAATTTTTATATTTTCTCCATATATATTTTCATTAAAGTCTATAATATGTGTTTCTGTTTTTAGTTTTTCTTTGTTATCTAAAGTTGGGGAGTAGCCATAGTTTAAAATTCCATTATATTCCTTCTCCCTTACTTTAACTTTTACAAAATAAACGCCAAATGGAACTTTTATTTTTTTATCATCATAATGAATATTTGCAGATGGAAATCCAAGTTGTCTTGCTAATTTTTCTCCTTCTATGACATATCCTTTTACAAAGAAGTTGTATCCTAACATTTCGTTTGCTTGTACAAAATCGCCTAAATTAATTTTATTTCTTATTGCAGAGCAACTTATTATATTTTCATTTATTACAAATGGTGGAACTTCAAAGTATTTATATCCGTATTTTGAAGAATTAATGTATAAAAACTCACTATTACCTTCTTTGTTGAAACCAAAATAGTGATTAAACCCTGTCGTAATAGCAATTGGTGAGAAATATTTGACTAATATATTTTTAATATAATCCTCTGCTTTTATATTAGAATAATCTTTAAAATCTAACAGTACAACATTATCTATCCCAATGTTTTCAAATAATTCAAGCTTCTCGTTTAGGGTTAGAAGTTGTGGTATTTCTTGTCCACATAGAGTGGTTAACGGATGTTCTTTAAACACAATAACGCAGGAACTTGTATTGTTTCTTTTTGCTATATTTATTGCATTTTTTAACACTACACGATGTCCTAGGTGAAGACCATCAAAGAAGCCAAGTGCAAGTGATGTTTTATTAATATATGTTAATTCATTAAAAATATGCATAGTTTAATTATAGACAAAAATCAAAATATGTTTAATACTGTTTTAATGCATAAGTTTATTATTAGTAATATCAATAAGAAAAATTCACCTTGTATCTACGATTCTTGGGAAAATCATTTGGGTGCATATTTCTCAGAAGATGGTAGTGCAATTTTTAAATTGTTTACGTTTAGTAATGTAAAATCTGTAAAATTAGAAATCAAATGTAAAAATAAAAAAATTCAAACTTTTGATATGTCAATTATTTCAGATAATATTTGGCAAATTATTCTTCCCAAAGGAAAAATAAAACACTCAGACAGGTATAGATTTGTCATTGAATTTGATAATGGGGAAATTATAAAAGTAAAAGACCCTTGTTCAATGCATCAAGAGGCATATTTTAAATGGTCTAAAATTTATAATCATTCCTTTTTTGAATGGACCGATAAAAAGTGGACTTGCTCTGAAGATACTAGAAGAGTTTCTAGGCTTGCTAATGAAGAAAATAAACTTTCAAAGGTTAAATCTCTTTCTATTTATGAATTGCATATCGGTACTTTTACAAAAGAAGGTACTTTTAAATCGGCAAAAAATAAATTAAAAGAAGTTGCTGAAGATTTGAAATTTAATGCAATAGAAATCATGCCAGTTGAAAATACGTATTCTTTTAACTGGGGTTACGATGGTGTAGATAAATACGCTCCAAATCATACATATGGACATCCAGATGATTTAAAAGAACTTATTGATTATGCTCACAATCTTGGACTTAATGTCATAATGGATATTGTTCCTAATCACTTGGGTCCTGATATTGCTCAGTTAACTAAAACAGGTCCGTATATTGAGTGTAATAATTGTTTTGGTTATAAATTTAATTTTGAAAAAGAGTGTTCAGAATCTGTTCGTGATTTTATTACTGGAGCTGCTCTAAATTGGCTCATTAATTACCATTGTGATGGACTTAGAGTGGATATGACAAAGTTTATGTGTAGTGACTATACAATGAAACAGTTAGTTGCTGAAGTGAATTTTCATGCCCCTCATACTTTTTTAATTGCTGAAGATGGTCGAGATAATGACCCTAGAGTCATTAAGCCTTTTTCGAAAGAGGAAATAAATGAAAACAATAATAAACATATAGATTTTATAAATAAGATAAAAAGTAATAAAGTTGTTTTATCAAATCTTGGTTTTGATTCTGAGTGGGATTTTCTTTTTCATAAACAAATTGCAGCATCTGTTTTAGGTTCTTGGGATTGTCGAATTAAAAATTTAAATAATTTTGATTTTACGCTAAGAGATGCTCAAGAACGAGTAAAATATGCAATGAGTCATGATGAAATAGGAAATATAGATGGAACAAGACTTATTACTAAAATAGTTGCGAAAGAACTTCAATTAGAAAAAAATATGTGTAAAACTACAGGATTAATATGCCAGAAGGCTGCGCATGCTGCACATAAAATTTTAGTTGAACTTATTTCTGGAAGATTAGATGAAAAATCTGATAAACAAAGAAAAGACTTTTATAATAGTTTGTTGGTTCAGGTTGATTTTCCTGTTGAACAAGTTTATTTTGCCTATTTAACTGCTATTAAAAAGCATAAACTTGTGTTGGGAAAGGTGTATTCTATTCCCGGACCTAAAATGGTCTTTCAAGGTGATGAATCAGCAAATCTTTCCTATTTTAAATTTTTTAGAAAATTTTCAACGGGTAAAGAGAAATATTTGCTAGAAAAAGGATATGAACCAGGTCTTAGTGCTTTTTTAGACTCCAAATTGACAGCGGTTGATGTTTGCCCAAAGTACGAAAAAATTAATAATGATGTAAAAATCTATATGAGAGATTTGAATATTCTTTGTGCAGAAAATAATGCGCTTCAGTCTGGTAGTATAGATAAAACAATAGTTCATGAATTGTCTGATATTCACGCTATATATTTGAGCGGTACTGATGATGAAATATTTTCAATTTCAAATTTTTCTAAGCAGTCTTATTACAAAAATTATGGGATTTTGTTTCCCAAAGGGATTTGGAAAGAAGTTTTAAATTCTGATGACGTGAAGTATTCTGGTAGTGGAAAATATCATAACACTGAATTAGGTACTGAATCATACAAATATATATCTATACCAGCATATAGTATATTATTCTTCAAAAGGATTGACTAAATTCTTTCTAAAACGTATTTTATTGCTCCACGATTTTCATCAAATACGGTTTTTGTGTTAGAACAATATTTTTCATATTTATCAATGTCTGTATAAAAAGACAATAAAACATCGGCAAAATCAAATTTGTCGACGACAATTTGTACGCAATTTTTTGCAGTAAGAATTTTATATACATCTCTAAAATTAAAGACAACCGGTCCAGATAATACAGGTTTGTTCCATATATTTGCTTCTAATGGATTGTGTCCGCCAGTGTTTGAAAAACTTCCTCCAATGAATGCAATATGACAAATAGAAAATATTTTTGCCAATTCTCCCATTGTATCTAAAAGAATAATATCATTTTCTTCAAAGTTGCTGTTAGTTGAGCGCTTTCCCCATTTGTAACTACTTCTATTTAAAAGGGTAATGACTTCCTCATATCTTTGGGGATGTCTTGGTGCAAGTAATAATTTCGCATCAGGACATTTTTCTTTTAATGTTTTGAATGCATATAAAACAATTTCATCTTCACCTTTGTGAGTACTTGCAGCGATAAAAAGTCTATATTTCTCAGATTTAAATTCATTTTTGTATCTTTGAATTTCTTCTTCTGTAAGATTTTGACTTATATCAAATTTTAAGTTGCCCATAACTTCAACTTTTTCTTGATTAGCGCCAATATTAATCATTCTTTCAGCGTCATCTTTTGACTGCATAAATATCTTTTCATATTTGTTTAATACATTTGAAAGGAAAAACTTCAATTTTTTATATCCATCAAAAGAATGTGGTGATATTCTTCCGTTAACGGTGTATACTTTTATTCCTTGTTTTTTTGCTAAAGTAATGAAACAAGGCCATATTTCTGTTTCTGCAACTATAATTTTCTCAGGTGTATATGTGTTTAAAAATGATTGTATTGAAAAGAAAAAATCATAAGGAAAATATGTGATTACTTTTGCACAATCGGTAAAAACTTTTTTTGCTAAAGTTTGTCCTGTTTTTGTTGTTGTTGTAATGACTAAATCTTCGTCAGGATGTTGATTTTTATATTGAAATACTAAATCTTTTATCGCATTTACTTCTCCAACTGATACCGCGTGAAATACAGTCGTTTTATTCTCTTTTTGATATGAATACAATCCTATTTTATTCCAAAATCCAGCTCTGAATTTAGGTTGAATAACAAATGCAATAAGTATTATTGGTAATAATAAAATACATAATAATATTAGAAAAAAGTTATAGATAAAAACCATTATTGTTCTTTCTTTTTAATATCATCCATCATTATCGTTTGTTCGTTTCCGTTTAAGATTGTACCAGCATTGTTTTGTGATACAATTTGTACGCCAAATTTTGTTCTAAATATGTGTTTTACAGTTTTGCTTTGTATGTCAAACATCATGTTATTGAACATATCGTATGCTTCTTTTTTGTATTCAAGAAGTGGGTTCTTTTGACCATAAGCTCTTAATCCTATACCATCACGAAGCATATCAATATTGTGCAAGTGGTCAATCCATCTATTGTCTACTACTCTTAACAGAACATCCTTTTCTAAACCACGCATAATGTTGTTCGAAGTATATGGTTCTTGTTTTTCAAATGATAAATTGTATTCTTCCGCAACTTGATTATAGAATGCAATGGTTTTTTCTTCATGTTCATTATATGCCTCAAGCGCCATATCTCTTATTTTTGCGTATACATTTTCAAACTTAACACCTTGAATATCTTTGACTTGAACATTTGATAATTGTGGAATTTCTGAATGAATTTGAGTAACAAGAGATTTTAAGTCTTCTTGTATATATTCATCAGGATTCATTCCGGGGGCAATATATGTTTTAAGAATTCTATCAACTTCTCTTTCAATCATATAAAGAATATCTTCTCTCATATTGCCGCTTTCAAGAACTTTATTTCTTTGGGCGTAGAATTTTTCACGTTGTAAGTTCATAACATCATCATATTCAAGAACACTTTTTCTCATATCAAAGTGATATGTCTCTACTTTTTTCTGATTGCTTGCAATTTGGCTTGTTATAAGTCTGTTTTCAATAGCCATATCTTCATCAATATTTAATGAATTCATAAGTGCTATGATTTGTTGTCCGCCAAATATTCTCATTAAATCATCTTCAAGAGATAAGAAGAATCTAGTTGAACCAGGATCGCCTTGTCTTGCAGCACGACCTCTTAGCTGGTTATCTATGCGTCTTGATTCGTGTCTTTCTGTTCCAATAACGTGTAAACCACCTGCTTCGATAACTTTTTTATGTTCTTCTTCAGTGATTGCTCTCATTTTCTCAAGCACAGCGTTTTTTATATTTTCATAATCAGAGTTATTTTCTGGTGTAATATTTTTTGTAACAAGTTCTTCTTTCGCCATATATTCTGGGTTTCCGCCAAGAAGTATGTCGGTGCCACGACCAGCCATATTTGTTGCTATAGTTACTGCTCCAAATCTTCCAGCCTGTGCAATAATATAAGCTTCTCTTTCGTGATGTTTTGCATTTAATATATGATGTTTTATTCCTCTTTGTTTAAGTATATTAGATACAAGTTCTGATTTTTCTATACTTATCGTACCAACAAGAACAGGTCTGCCTTCCTTATGCATTTGTATAATTTCATTTACTACAGCCAAATATTTCATTTTTTCAGATTTATAGATAATATCTGGCATGTCTTTTCTTATATCTTGTTTATTTGTTGGTATTTGAGTAACTTCAAGATTATATATTTTCCCAAATTCTGCTTCTTCTGTCATTGCAGTACCTGTCATACCGGATAATTTGGGGTATAATCTGAATAAATTTTGGAAAGTAATACTCGCAAGCGTTTGAGTTTCATCTTGTATTTTAACTGCTTCTTTTGCTTCAACTGCTTGGTGAAGACCATCTGACCATCTTCTGCCATCCATTAAACGACCTGTAAATTCATCAACGATTATTACTTCACCATTTTTAATTACATAATCTGTATTTAGATGGAACAATTCTTTCGCTTTTAATGCCTGTAAAAGGTGATGAGCGTATTGATTGTTGATGTCGAATAAATCTTGAATTTCAAGTATTTCTTGTGCTCTGTCAATTCCTTCTTCTGTTAAAATTACGTTTTTATTTTTTTCGTCGACTTCGTAGTGTTTGAT
Organism: bacterium; assembly: GCA_017403285.1. Lineage (GTDB taxonomy): Bacteria > Cyanobacteriota > Vampirovibrionia > Gastranaerophilales > Gastranaerophilaceae > Avigastranaerophilus. Next base: position 5,342 of record JAFQOI010000084.1, on the reverse strand, counting down.
TTTTTCTAGTTGAGGCGCAACAGCAGCCATTGTTCTGTATAATTCTGCTGATTTATCAAGTCTTCCGCTTATAATTAATGGGGTTCTTGCTTCGTCAATAAGAATACTATCTACTTCGTCTATAATCGCATAATTATATGGACGTTGAACACGTTGTTCTATTGCAGTTGCCATATTGTCTCGTAAATAATCGAAACCAAATTCATTGTTTGTTCCGTATGTAATATCACATAAATATGCTTGCTTTTTTCTTGCAAAATCTTCATAGTCATTCATTCCAGAAAGGATAACACCTACGCTTAAACCTAGAAATTTAAATATTTTACCCATCCATTCACTGTCACGTTGAGCAAGATAATCGTTTACAGTAACAATGTGTACACCTTTTCCTGTTAATGCATTTAAGTATGCAGGAAGCGTTGCAACAAGAGTTTTACCCTCACCTGTTCTCATTTCCGCAATTTGCCCTTCATGTAAGAAGATACCGCCAAGTAATTGAACGTCAAAATGTCTCATGTTTAAGACTCTTTTTCCTGCTTCTCGAACAGTAGCAAATGCTTCAGGTAAAATAGCATCTAGTGCTTGTTTTTCTAATTCTCTATCTTTCTTTATATCAGTAGATGTTTGTCTCTTTGAAAGAATTTCTTTGAATTCAATAGTTTTGTTTTTTAGTTCTTCATCTGTTAATTTTACAAATTCAGGTTCAAGTTTATTAATGTGCTCTACAACAGGCATCATTTTTTTTATTTTATTACTATTTGGATCTCCCAATAGTTTTATTAAAAAGTCAATCATAATCCCTAACTCCGAAATCGTGTTTTCTTAAGTAGATTTTATCATATAAAAAAAATTTTAAAATAACTGAAAAGGACAATTTAACAAAGGAAAAGAATTGTAAAATTTTCGTTACATTTTATTAAAAAAAAGCAAATTTTAGCATTGATTGGTTTAATTGTTGTAGAATTATGTTAGTAGAAAGGTAAGTTTCATGAATATTTCTGCAGTAAATTGTACTCCAATTAAACCTCAAGCATCTTTTAAAGGTGAGAAAGAGTTTGATTATGATAAAATTTTGGCAGCAACTACAAAAGTAAATGATGAATTTGTTAATTCTGAAGATGTTAAATCACCTCTTGCGGCTGCAATTTCTTTAGGTATTGCAGGAGTGTTAGCATTTGCATCAGGTAAACAATTAGGTTCATTATTCTCCAAATTTGTTAAAAAGGCACCTGATTATTTAGATGATGTTGTTGCAAAGAGCGGTAAATACGTTAATATTGCTAAAGAAAAATTGGCGACTACAAATACAGGAAAGGTTGCAAAAGTTAGAAATCTTGCAAGTAAAGGTTTAGGTTTTGTTCAATCAAAAGCATCTACAGCATATGAAAAAATTGCAAACTTCGGTTTACATGAAGGTGCTGATATTGTTGCGAAAAAGGCAAATGCTTTTAATAATGTTGCTGGTTGTATTGGTTTAGCATCAGTATTCCCAACTGTTCTTAAAAGAGATACAAACGAAGATGGTGTAAGCGACATTCTTCAAAAGAGCCATAATGCATATACTGGCACAAAAACAAAAATGGATGGTGTTTTTGAAAAAGCTGGCGTGTTAGCAGAATTAGCACAAATTATTGCTTAATAATAAATTTTTATAAAAAAAGAGAACTGTAAAAAGTTCTCTTTTTTTTGTAAACTTTTTGAAATATTTGAATAAAAAACGGCAATTCATTTCCTTTACGGACTTAATTATATTGTAGTAAGAAAGGTTATAACATGGATATTTCTGCATCTAATTATTCTACAATTAATCCAAGAGAAGCATTAATTAAATTCGATGATTCTGATTTAAGAAGTGTTCTTGAAAAAACAGACTCTTTAAATGATAAAAATCTTGTGTCTGAAGATGTTAAAGACCCAGTAGCAGTATTTAGTTCAGTTGCTTTGGCTGCACTTGGTGTATACGCTATTGCCAAAGGCTCTGCAAAAAAAATTACAAACACATTCCCTGGGTTGGCATCAAAAGTTGAGGGTACTCTTTCTAAAGCTTCAACTGTTGCTAAGTCTGGCGCAAAGGCTCTCAGAGTAGATAATCCTACAACTAAGGTTGAAAAGGCTAAAGATTTTGCTGGAAAGGTAATAGATACTGTTGATGATAAAGCAGTCGCGGCTTATAAAAAAGTTGCATATAGAGGATTGAGTCCTTATAGTCAAGAATCAAGAGCATTGTATAAAAAAGTAAGAGATGAAGCTGTTAAAAATGGCAAAACAATTGAAGAAGCAAGAAATATTGCTAAGAAAGTTTTAAAAGATAAATTGGCTTCTCAAGCACTTACAAACGCCGTTGGACTTGGCGCCGGTGGTGTTGCTCTTGCTGAAATTTGTAAAAGAGATTCCAATGAAGATGGATTAAACGATATTATGCAAAAGAGCCAAAATGTTTATACTGGTGCAAAAAATACTTGTAATAGTTCTTTGGCTACTATAAATGCACTTTCTTCAATTATGGAAGTTGTTGCATAGTAAATAAAAAGTAAAAACTTTTAAAACGGACTATAAAATTTAGTCCGTTTTTTTTATAATTGTTTTATGGACGAAGTTTTAGTTAAATTTGCGAATAATGACATTCCTTTAGAACTAGATATGATTGGTTTCGACAAATCGTATTTGTTTAATGTTGTTAATAAATATCAGGGTGTTGCTATTAAGGTTAAAAATTTAAAACCAGCAGAAGCAAATATTTTAAAACAATTATGTTTATCATTAGGGTTTGATTGTGCAGTTAATCGTGGTGTAATAACTTGTAAATGTGAAAAAACAGATTGCATTTTATTCGCAAGTATTGATGGTTATAAGAAACTAACTGAAAAGTTAAAAAAACAACCTTTCAGATTAAAAGAATTATCTCAAAAATTATATGATGCCTTAAATAATGTTTTAGAACCATTGCGTATTAGAAATTACTTGTTTGATTGGTCCCGTCCATACATAATGGGAATATTAAATATTACCCCAGATTCTTTTTCTGATGGAGGAATGTATTTAGAAAAAGAAGAAGCATTAAAACATGTTATTTCAATGATAGAAAATGGTGCAGACATAATAGATATAGGTGGTGAGTCAACTCGTCCAAATGCTGATATCATTAATGCAGATGAAGAAATCAAAAGAGTTGTTCCGATAATTCAAATAATTAGGAAAGAAAATCCTGATATTCCTATCAGTATTGATACAAGAAATTTTATTACTGCAAAAGCAGCAATTGAAGCTGGCGCAGACATTGTTAACGATGTTTCTGGGTTAGATTTTGATAAAAACCTTTTTGATTATGTTGTTAAAAATAATGTTCCTACTGTAATTATGCATTCAACATCTATCCCTGCAACAAGCATTAATGAATGTAGTGTTGAAGATATTTATGTGTCTCTGTATAATAAAATACAAAGATTAATAACGTTGGGTATGTCAAAATCAAATATAATCGCTGATATTGGCATTGGTTTTGGTAAGTCTAAAGAAGATTGTTTTAATTTATTGAAACGACTAGATGAATTTTGTTCTTTGGGAGTTCCTCTTTTGATGGGTTTGTCTAGAAAGTCTTTTATTAAAAATCAATTTGATATAAACAATATTGATGAATTAGATGTTGTAACTGCTTTGTATTCTGCTATGGTTTCATCTAAAGGTGCTAATATACATAGAGTTCATAATGTTAAATTAACAAAGCAATATTTGGATTTATCATCTGAAATCAATTAAATTATTTTTTCATTTTTTTTAGTATTTCTGAAAATGAGTCTATTGGTTTAAATGAATAACCACAGTTTTCATGCATAACACCATTCATTTTTAAAATTATTTCTGAAGGATATCTTCTGCAAATTCCTGGTCTATATTTATGTATGGTGCAAATATGCTTTTTTTTATCAAATTTATTACATTTGAATACTAGCCCATTTTCATCTTTATCTATAATTTCAAGATATGTATAAAAGGGATGAAGTTTTTTTAATTTGAGAAATTCTTCTTCATCTTTTATAATTCCTTTTTGATGATTAACATATATTTTTGTACAGCAAGCACCGCAACGCAAACAGTTCCCATACCTATAATATTTCCTTTTTAAAATATATTTATGAAAAAACTTTTTTAAACCCATATGAATATTATATTGTAAAATATTAATATGGATATAAAAGATCAATTAAGATTAATCCCTGAGTCATCTGGTTCTTATCAATTTTTTGATGAGAACAATACAATTATATACATTGGTAAAGCAAAAAATTTAAAAAGAAGAGTTTCTAGTTATTTTAATAAAAAACATGTGTCTGTAAAACTTCGAGTAATGGTTCCTCAAATAAAGAAAATTGAATTTATCATTACAAATTCTGAAATTGAGGCTTTGATACTCGAATCTCACCTAATAAAAAAATATAAGCCAAAGTATAATGTTTTACTTAAAGATGATAAAAAATTTCCTTATTTTTTGATTACAAAAGAAGATTATCCCAGAATTATAGTTACAAGGAAGCAAAATAAAAATCCAATTGAGGGCAAATACTTTGGTCCATATACAAATGCAAAATCAATGTATACAACATTGGATTTGTTAAAAAAATTGTTTCCACTAAAACAGTGTAAAACTCCAAAATTTAAAGATAGACCTTGCATTTATTACCAAATTGGTAGGTGCATGGCACCTTGTCAAAAAATGATTACCCCTGATGATTATAAAATGTTAATCAAAAATGTTGAATTGTTTTTATCAGGAAAGCAGATGCAACTAGTAGAAGAATTAAAACGAAAAATGGAGGAATTTTCACAAAAAGAAGAATTTGAAAAAGCAGCAAAATACCGTGATAGTTATTTTGATGTACTTAAAACGATTGAAAAGCAAAAAGTTGTTTATGAAAATACTAATATAAATCAAGATATAATTTCTATTAGTACTGATGAGTATATAGGTGGGATTTCAGTTCTTCAAATTCGTGATGGTCGACTTACAAACAAAAAAGATTTTGAAATTTGTAAAACCGATTGTGATTCTGAAAAAGAAATTCTTACATATTTTATAAAAGAATACTACATTATGTCATCAGAATCTGATATTCCTACAGAAATAATTTTTAGAGGAAAAATTGATTTAGAAGATAAAGAATTACTTGAAGGTGTTCCTTATATAGATAATACTGATGTCTTTAAACTTTGTTCTATGTATTTATAATATTTACTGATATATAAAAGAGGTGCTAATTAGATGGCACCTCTATTTATATTATTAATGATTTAAGAACATTAATAAAGTATTCAAACCAAGTTATTAATTTAACATCATCTTTTAG
>JAFQOI010000083.1 GCA_017403285.1 bacterium | reverse complement strand
TCTCATTATTATGCATTATTCACGAATAATCGCAGATACTTGTCATATATCAATCACTGAAGCAGAACAATTAATTAAAAGTAAATTAACTGAATTAAAAAGAGTCGAATAATTGGCTCTTTTTTCGGTATTGATTTTTTATATATAGTGAGTATAATTTTTATATGTGATGAATATAAATATTTTGGAGGGATTGTGATGAATAGATTTGAACAATTTAATTTAATTATGGACTCAAATTTAACACAAAACGAAAAGTTATTACTCCTTGTTATTTTCAGATATTACAACATAGAAAAAGGTTATTCATATCCAACAAAAGAACAAATCATGAAATCAATGGGATTAAAGAATGAGAGCAGTTATTATAAAGCTAAAAAGAATTTGGAAAATAATCACATCTTATTTACAAAAAACATAAAAGGAATCGGAAATCAGTATTATATTAATTATAACCAACTTGCAAAACGTATGACACTTGCAGAAGATGAGATACCTAACTTACAAATCATTAGTGTGAGTGACTTTCAAAATGTAAGCACAAAAAGAAAAGAAAAAACAAAAGAAAAACAAACTAATATATTAATAAGCGAAGACAATCCATATTACGATTATCTAAATGGCGGTTGGATGAGTTGTGAAATAAGTTCAGATTTCATCTGTTAACCTTAATCACCCTTTTATATATCTTGCATATAATATATCAAGAAAACAAAAAGGAATGATTAAAAATGAAACGAGATAGAAACGATAGATCAGCATTAAAACAATTAGGGATTGGATTTAGTGGTGAGTTTACAGGTAGAGTAAGTGCAGTAGGAAGAACTTTCAAAAAACAAGGAATCTTATACACAGTAATTTGTTTAACACAAGTTCATGAAGTCAATAGCAAAGAAACTGTTTGTCATGTATGGTTCGATATCTTATACTCAGATTTGGAAACCTTTAATTTAAATAAAGGTGATAAAATTGTATTGAGAGGAACTATACACGAGTATGAACGTAAAGATGGAACTTCAGGAATCGGAATTAAAAGTAATTGTGTATTAAGAAAAATAAATCATAGATAAAAACTATGATTGATACAGGTGGATAACCACCTAAAGGAGTGATGATATGGAATTAAATAAACTTATTAAAATGTCAGATGAAGACTTACAACTACCATTGACACTGAATGAAGTTGATGGTAGTTTTATCAATGAATCATTCAAAACAACATTAAAATCTATCGAAAATTCAATCGACATTAATCTATTTGATGAGATAACTAAAAGTATGAGCATTGATCAATCATTTCAATTACTTCAGACTTATTTTTTTGTTGAACTTAACCAACTAGAGATAAGCGTTAATACAGCAGAATATGATTATTTATTACACTGGATAACAGATTTATTTGATGAATTAACCACAAAAGGATAGAAATTTCTATCCTTTATCTATTTAATTGCATACTTCTCCTTAAATCTGAATGTAATCAATAACTATATGAAATATATTTTGAATCTATAATTAACTTAATAACTATTTTAAAGTTTTATTCGTTTTCGTTAGAAAACGTAGTATCGCCTTTGTAGCGTGATAAAAATTTTTAATCACATCAACAAAAAATAAAATCAAATAATGAATTTGATAATTAAGAATCAATAATAAATTCTTACTCACTCATCCTGCCCTTGTGAGATTTAATGTTGATCAGGACTTCCCTATGCCTCTGATTTTTTAGGATTAATCGACAAACCTTTCTCAACTTAATATAGTAATAAGCCCCTTAATTGGTAAGTGCGGGTATCGTTTATAAACACTATAATTCCAAATCTCAAAGTTGGTAATGTTTATCACTTGTTGAGTTACCTTACTATCAAACAAGCCGACATTCAATTGTACGCTCAATGTTGAGAATTTTTAACGGTATCAGTAACTAATGAGCCTAATTAGCGATACATTATAATATAAATACTCTTTGAAAATTCTTACATAAAAAATAAAAAATTTTTATGTATCAAATTTATATAATCTGCATATAATTATAGTGTAAAAGATAATTGAAAGGGGAAATTAAAATGAAAACGGTGTCAAGAATTGATTTAGATAACTATGGATCATATTGTGTGCCTATGTTTGGTCGTGATGATTACTTCTTAGTGAATGAAGTGGTTTTAGATGAATCCGACAACGAAATATACGAAAGTTATTATGAAGATAAAAATTATATTGAATCACACTTTAATGTTAGATTATAAAGGAGAGGGTAATATGAAAAAATTACAAATTATGTTTGAGAGTCTTGATTGTGAAATTGGTGTTGTTAAACAATATGAATGGTCACCAATATATGATGAAGTGGTCAATACGTTTTGGTCGGTATTAGGAAAGCCAACAGAAACTGTTGAGAAATATAAAGAAGTCAATCCATATCTAGGTGAATTTGATATGAAACGTAAAACATTAGAATATCTAGTGAACTGGGATAGAGAATTGATAGTTAAAAACATCTTAAAACTTGGCGACAATTTAGATTGGAATTTGAAGTATGAATTGTTAGATTTTAAGATTGATGATAAACCTATGCTTTATAAATAAAAAGGAAATGTTTGTTTTCTGGAAATTATCTAATAATTAAATTTATGTAGAGCCTAATGGCTCTTTTTTACTTGATAAAACTATAATTTTATTTGGTGAAAAATGCGATATTTTAACATCAGACGCAATATAAAGCGATTTAAGGCGATTTAAAACAAAAAATGAAGTTAAATAACCCCAAAAATTAAAACCTCTCAGAGAGTCTTAAAATGCGTTTTAAAGGTATTCTGTGAGGTCTATTTTTTATCGCTTTTATTCGGTACTTTTTTGCTAAGATTTCCCACTCTTACATTATATTTTAACGAAATTAAATCAAAGGAGTGGTTTCATGTATAATTCAATTAGTAAAGCGTCAGTTTGTTTTATGCAGAGATACAAGCATACTCCAAGTAGAGTTTTACTATCTAAAAATCAGTATTTAGCACTTGTGAATGAGATGTACGGATGGCAACAAGAATTTTTAATCAAAAACAATAGTGTAATGGGGTTGAAAGTTTCAATTTCAATGGATGTTGATGATAAGTTTATGTTGGTATCAAGACGTCAATTTTTAGTCGTTAATTTCATTTAAGGAGGAATTGTTATGAAAGTTCAATTTTATCTCAAACCTAAATATGTGATTGTAGGGTTAGTTTTATTGATTGGATTTGGTTTTTATCAAGCTAATAAACCAGTTGAGTAT